>NZ_CBTY010000014.1 GCF_000723185.1 Candidatus Nitrosotenuis uzonensis | reverse complement strand
GGTGCAACGGTCCAATTTACAGTATGCAAAATCAAAAAACTACCAAGTCACATGTTTGTTTAAATGAGACAGACAACAACTAAAATCATTATTATAATTCAAACTCTTCATGATTACAATTACAAACACAATATGTGTTAATCAGAAAAAAAATCGAAGTCAACATCTTATTTTGATAGGTGAAACAGCATGAGTATTCAAGAAGAAATGATCACAGCGTTATCATATTTCGGTCTTGAAAAAACAGATGCCATGGTTTACTTGGGTCTATTACAGATGGGCTCAGTTACAGTCGGCACAATGTCTGCAAAGCTAGATATTGATAGGGGCAAGGCATATAGATCTCTGAATAAGTTACGCAATCTCGGACTTATCACAACAACATTTTCAAACCCAACAATCTGCAAAGCAATAGAACCAAGGGAAGGACTTACCACAATCATGCAAAGGCGTGAGGATGAAATTGTCACCATGCAGAAGCTATCACATAAAATTGTTGATCAGCTTCAGCAGATAACAAGACCAGAAACTACCACGGAGATATCGTCATTTTCAATAATACAAGGACGCGCAAACATCTACGCTAGAATCGGCAAGCTAATCCAGGAATCCACCAAGACGATCTATATTGTCACAACAGTGGAAGATATTCTGAGAATGTATCATACAGCGATTCCGGAGAAAATAAAGATGTGCAAACATAACAAGGGCGATGTCAGAGTGTTAACTTGGACAAACAGTGAGAATCTGCTCCCGCTTGTTAACAGACTAAACGCAAGCGAGACCAGAATCGGCAAGCTACCATCCAAGAGCAGAATGATTGTAGAAGATGGCTCGCAGCTGATAATGTCTGGTTCCATAAAAGAATCCATGGATCTGAACGACGATAACGACTCTATAATGTACACAAACTCCTCTGAGATGATCAACAACATGTACAGTCTTTGCACACATCTGTGGAAGAAGGCAAAGCCAATCGAGCTGTTAATGTAAATTTTTTTATTTTAAAAACTTAGGCAAAAACTGCCTTAAACTGTGGATTTAGTGCAAGTCGTGCAAATATTGGATCTTTTGCTGCAATCTGTTTATAACCTGGCTCGATTTGTACTGCAGCGCCAAGCGCTTCTAGCGCATCGGAAACTTTGCCCAAAAGCAGGAGAGATTTTGATTTGTCAAACAGTACGGATGGGTCTTCAGCAAATAAAGTTAGCTGATCAAATATTGTAAGCGCCTCTCCGTGTTTGCCAAGTATTTGCAGAATTCTTGCCTTTGATAACAATACTTCATAATCATTTTTCTGAATTTGTAATACTTTATTTGCAATTTCAAGTGAATCTGAATGATTTCCAATGTTTGCCAGCAGCAATGCTTTGTTCTTTAATGCAGTAAGGTTTCCTGGGTCGGTTTGCAGAATTTGATCAAAAATCTTCAAAGATTCATCATGTCGTCCCATTACTGACAGCACATCTGCTTTTGTAACCAATATTTCAACATCAGACTCGGCCGTTTTTATTTTGTTAAAACATTGATAGGCATTTTCATATTCACCAAGTTTGTATAGTGCATTTCCTTTATGCGATAATGCTAAGGTATTGTCAGGATCTTTGTTTAAAACAGCATCAAAACATGCAATTGACTCTTCATACTTGTCAAGATGTGAGAGTATAATGCCCTTGTGCAAAATACATTCTGTATGAGTAGGCCTCTTTTTTAGAAATTGCTCAAATATTACAAGTGCCTGCTCGAATTTGTTCTTGTGCATCATGCAGGTACCAAGATAATATCCTGTATCTCTGTACCACTCTCTGATGTGCTGTATTTGTTGCAGACATGATAATGCGTCATCATATTTTCCAGTTTTGATGAGTGCCAATGATTTTGTATACATTGATTCGAGGTCTTTGGCATCAAGTACAAGGGCCCTATTGGCATAGGCTATCGAGTCTTGGAACATTCCAAGTCCGTACAATGCTTTTGCTTTGTAACAGAGAGAGCCTAGATGATTGCACTTTGATTCCAAAACCGAATCAAAACAAGATATTGCAGTATCGAATTTTTTGATGTTATAGAGTATTTTGCCTTTGTGGAATATCGAATCTATGTGATCTGGACTCTTTTCCAATATTTGGCCAAGGTGCTTTAGTGCCTCTTCATAATAGCCCAATTCCTCAAAGATCACAGCTTTTGCAAACGTAGCAAGAAGATGATTGTTATCAATTGTAGTTATTTTGTCAAGTAGATCTAGCGCGTCATGATACTTGCTTGAAGACATGAACACTCTTGCTTTTTGGTATAAAGCATCCACGTTAGATGGATTTAGTGACAGTATTTTATCAAAACAGTGCAACGCTGCAGAATCCTGTGAAAGCGAAGACAGTGCAAGACCTTTTTGGTATAAAGCATTTGTATTTGACGGATTTACTGTCAGCACTTTCTCAAAGCATACAAGTGCATCATTGTGTCTTTTACATGCTGCCAAACAAAGGCCTTTGAAATAAAGTACGTCAGTGTGTGATGGGCTGATTT
>NZ_CBTY010000013.1 GCF_000723185.1 Candidatus Nitrosotenuis uzonensis | reverse complement strand
ATTCTGCATATTCACTAATTTTGTATCTGAGATAACCTTTCTTTACAAGCGCAAGTACGTTTGATGGATCAAGGGACAGTATTTTATCAAAACAGTGCAACGCATCATCATAATTCTGAAGACAGATCAAGACGTCTCCTTTGTCAGACAATGCTTGAGTATCTGTATCATTGATTATTAGTGCATCATTAAAGAAGGACAGTGCATCTTGGAATTTTTCTAGTTTAACAAGTGAGCGAGCTTTGCCGAGCAATGCGTCAAAGTGGTGTGGGTTTGTGGTAAGTGCTTTTTCAAAGCAGTGCAGAGATTCTGCATGTCGACCAGCCTGTGATAATATAGAGCCTTTGTAAGAGAACGCATCTGAATGAGTAGGCGAGATTTCTGTAATCATATCCAAAATGCTCACTGCGTCGTCATAGTTTTTGACCATAATCAGAATCTTAGCTTTTCCAAACAAAGAGTCCACATGGTTTGGCTCTATTGATAGTGCACAATCAAAAAAGTTCAGTGCCTCATCTATTCTGTTTAATTTGGCAAGCGCTTGTGCCTTGTATGAAAATGCAATGTAATGAGAGCTATCGTACTGTAAGATCTTATCAAAACATGCGATAGATTCAGAATACTTGCATGTATCAAACAATATT
>NZ_CBTY010000012.1 GCF_000723185.1 Candidatus Nitrosotenuis uzonensis | reverse complement strand
TCGTAGTACTGCGGGTTTATCTGCAGAGCCTTGTCAAAGTAATAGATAGCATCCTGATGTTTTGAGATTTTGGAATAAACAATTCCTTTGTAGTAAATGGTAGAATCATTCTTTGGATTCTTTTCCAGTATTGTATCTAGGATTTGAATTGACCTATCATTATAATTAACCTGTGATAATGTCTTTGCTTGTTCCAACAATACTGTGATCGTCCCACCTCCATTCAGAACTAGCCGGTCAAAACACTCCAAGGCATCCTCGTATCTTTCCAATCTGTTCAGTATTAGCGCTTTATCAAATAATGCGGCAAGATGCACATGATTATTCTCCAATATGTCGTCATAAAGCGATATTGCGTTTTCATATCGGCCAAGATTTGCATTAGATTTTGCACATGCATATTTTGCATCAATGTGATTGGGTGCCAGTTTGAGTGCTGCATCAAAACACTGTATCGCATCATCATCACGATTAAGATTTGCAAGAAGGATGCCTTTGTGGTACAGTGCGTGTACATAATGCGAATCAAGCCTCAGTGCCTCATCGTAGCACTGTAGAGCTCTATCATAATGTCCCAATTCTTGCAAAGAAACTCCCTTATCCGACCAAGCGTTGGAAAATCTTGGGTTTATGCTCAGAGCTGCATCAAACGACTTGATTGCTTCGATATGGCGGCCAGAAGCTGCAAGGGCTACTCCTTTGTTGTAAAGTGCCAGTGTGTTTGTTGGGTTTATTTCAAGTGCCTTGGTGTAGTAGGAAATAGCATCATCGATCATGCCCAATGCAGATAATGCATATGCCTTGTTGTAGAGCCCATCATGGTGGTTGGGGGCAATTTCTAACAGTATGTTAAAAGATTCAAGAGCTTTTTCGTACAGGTCAGAGTTTAACAAAGCAGTACCTCTGTGGAATAATGATTCAATATCTTCTGGTTTAATCTTAAGGGCTAGATCAAATTGTTTTACTGCCTGATCGTATTTTTGATGTGAAAGTAAGAGCATACCCTTATGGCGTAATGCAATCACGTTGTTAGGGTCAAGTCTGAGAACTTGATCAAGCGTACGTTCTGCGTTAGCATAATCTCCCAGGTTGTAAAGCGCTACTGCTTTGTGTTGCAAAAGATGCGTGTTTTCAGGCGATAAAAGCAATGCACTCTCAAAACATCTAACAGCATCAGAATGGTTTTCAAGAACACTCAGTGTAAGTCCTTTTTGATATAGTACATCAAAATAATCAGGGTTTATGCTCAGAGCTGCATCAAACGACTTGATTGCTTCGATATGGTTGCCAGAAGCTGCAAGGGCTACTCCCTTGTTGTAAAGTGCCAATGTGTTTGTTGGGTTTATTTCAAGTGCCTTGGTGTAGTAGGAAATAGCGTGTTCAAATTTTTCCTGTCCATACATGCAATAACCTGCACTTACAAGAGCTGTCTCGTTTGAGGGATCATTTTCAAGTGCCTTCTCAAAATACTGCAATGCCTCCTCGTGATGTCCAAGCTGCGACAATATCGTACCTTTTCCACATAATGCGTCCTCGCTTGTAGATTTAAGCGCTAGTACTTTATCAAAAAGTACCAGTGCATTGTTTTTCTGTCCCAACTTGTCAAACAAAAAAGCATTTGCAAGAATTGCATCAAGATGGTGTGGGTTTGTGGCAAGTGCTTTTTCAAGAAACTCTAATGCTTCAGAATGTCTTCCCATTCCATCCAGCAACAATCCTTTACGATATAGC
>NZ_CBTY010000011.1 GCF_000723185.1 Candidatus Nitrosotenuis uzonensis | reverse complement strand
AGTGTGCCTTGTTTAAGATTGATTCAGAGTGTTTTGGGTTTATGCCCAAAGCTCTATCAAAGAACTCTAATGCCGTGTTATGATTTCCCAGTATTTGATGCGTTCTTGCCTTGTGGCATATTGCGTCAAAATGCCTCGGTGTGATCTCTAGAATCTCATCATAAATGGAAAGCGCCTGATGATGCATTCCAAGGCGCGATAGCGCTACTGCTTTGCCATATAGTGAGTCAATGGATGCAGGATTATTCTGTAAAATCCGCTCAAAGCTTGCAATAGCCTGCTTGTATTCACTCAAAGATAGCAATAATCTTGCCTTATCTAGCAATGCGTATTCGAATGTAGAATCAATTTCAAGTACTTTGTCAAAGCATTCAAGAGCTTCGGTTCTTTTTCCAAGATTCTGCAGTGAATAAGCTTTGTAGTAGAGTGCCATGATGTGTTGTGGATTAAATTCCAACGTTTTCTCAAAGTAAGAGATGGCAAGTTGGTATTTTTGCTGACTTGTCAAGCAGAGTCCTTTGTAATAGAGTGAATCTGTATGGTGAGGGTCGGTTTCAAGAGTTCTATCAAAATACAGTAGGGCTTCATCATATCTTTCAGTATCCACAAGTGCCAAACCTTTGTGGTATATTGCGTCAAAATATTGCGGGTCTACCTCGAGCGCCCTGTCAAACAGTGCTATTGCCTCTTTGTGTTTGCCAAGCTTTGATGCTGCCATTCCTTTGCCAACAATAGCTGGTACGTGATCAGCTTCTATGTCAAGCGCACGATCAAAGCAAGCCATTGCTTCAGAGTAATTCTGTAGATTGAGAAGTGCTTGGCCTTTTTTATACAAACCATCAAAATAGTTCGGGTCTATCTGCAGTGTCTGTTCGTAGCATGAAAGAGCTTCACTATGTTTTGATAACAATGTAAGTGAATCACCTTTGCAGTGCAAAGCGTCAAAATATTGCGGGTCTATCTCGAGCGCCCTGTCAAACAGTGCTATTGCCTCTTTGTGTTTGCCAAGCTTTGATGTTACAACGCCCTTACCAATAATGGCGTTTATTTCGTGTGGATCTGAACGAAGAGCCTTATCGTAGCAGACTAATGCCTTTTGATATTCTTTGTCATGGGAATAAAAGTTACCAATAAGCGTTTCAAGCGTTTTATCAAATGATTGTTTTTGCTGTTGTTTTGAGAGTCTTTCATTTATTTTCTCCCGAACCTTTAACATGCTCAATATCTTTGATTTTTTTTCAAATGAAAGATCCGGCTTTTCATTTAGATTCAGCTCTAGGTTTATTCCTTGATCTTCTATTAGCTTCCTAATTACACCATTGACCAGGTATAGCTGATTTAGTGCAACGTCATTTGATGAACCCATAACATTGTAAAATTTTGGGGAATTTTTTCTAATATCGTAGTATTTGTTCAAAACATCCAAACACCGTCTTATATGATTTTTACAAGCCACAAGAATGTTTGAAGACTGGGATTAGCCTAGCCATCATCATGGCAATCAGCGTAGCTACAGGCTTAGCGTACGCTGAAGAACTGGATGTGAGATTTCTTCCCTCAAAAATGGTTGAAAATTCCCATGGCATAATGCATGTTTTTGTTACAGATGGTGATCAGGTAATGCCAAAAAAGGTTACAGATCTTACAGTAACATCGCTTGATTCCACTATTTTGCATATAGAAAAGGTAAGTAGTACTAGCTCGTTTATCACAGAGGTATCAGTAAAAGCAGTCAAAGCAGGCACCACCAAGATATACCTTGCAGCTCCCGGCTTTACCTCAAAAGAGATTCCAGTTACAGTTTATGGTAACAAGAATAACGCTGCAAAGATTTTGCTAAAGGTCACACCCAATACTTTCACAACAAGCGGCTCAAACGAAGGATATGTTTCAGTTGAGCTAGCAGATGAGGACGGATTTCCTGTGATTGCAAAGGAAGACGTTACGATACTTTTGAGCACAGCAAACAAGGATGTATTAGAATTTGGAGACTCAAGTTTGATCATAAAAAAAGGACAGTATTATGCTTACTCGAAATTCTTTGTTAAAAAATCTGGTAACGCAATAATGTATGCAACATCAAACGGTATCGAGACGCAAAGCGCTACTATTACCATAAAAAAGGATGAGGATATCAAAGTCAAGATGTATACTTATCCAAAAATACTTTCAACCAACGACGCTTCAAAGGGATTCATCATAGCCCAGTTACAAGATTCCAGTGGGCGCCCAGTACTTGCACAAAAGGATATCACGGTTCATTACAAAGTTATTGACTCTACATATTCGGAAACATCAAACTATAGTAACAACTACAAGCAAAAGAACACAGGATACTTTACAATACCGAAAGGATCCTATTGGGGATACACGCAATACTCACTTCCAAAAGGTATCGAGGGTACATACGATGTATCAATATCAACACAGGATCCGCTCACGGTAGAAACAGAGGAGATTGAAGCCAAGAATCTTCAGTTTATGGATGATAAAACGGTAAAGTTTGAAACAATACCTGTCCTGACCACAGGAAATAATGAGTTGATAGGTGCAGTATATCTTGAAGATGAATCTGGAAACCCGATAGGTGCAAAAAAAGACCTTATGATAAGAATTGATTCATCCGATGCTTCCTCCCTTACCATAAAGGATACAATAATCACAAGAGGTGATCAGGTGGCATTGGTATTCGGCAAGACAAGTCACAGTGCACCAACTGAGTTAAAGCTAAGGCCAGTCGTTGCAGGGGGCGATCTCACCACACTGGATGTATTCGGTCCCAACAAGGATTCGCTTCAATTAGTAGTAGAGCCCTTGATCTCAAAGGTCTTGTCAGGAACTGATTTTCCGTTTGTATTTTATCTTAAAGATGGTAATGAGATTACCGCATTCCCGGAAAGCAAGAATATTTTCATATCACCAAACGAATATGTTACACTCAAACCGAAAACAGTGTTACCAAGGGACACACTGGTCGTAGCTGAGGCAAGCTCGTTGAAAAAAGGTGCGACTAGTTTGAGTTTTGAGATAGGTGATTTCAAGTCCAGCTTGTCAGTTGATAGCATGTCATTAGAGCCTGCATCAGCCAGATTAGATCGTGCCAAGACAGTCTTTGTTGGCACAAATGATGTTTTCTCTATACAACTTCTCAATGCCGCTGGACTGCCCACATATGCAACTGACAATGTTGATGTTAGCATTGTGACAAAAGACCAAGGAATAATAGAAATGCCATCAAAAATAACTATAGAGAAAGGCAAGTATTACGCTTTGTTTGATGCAGCCCCCAAATCCGCAGGAGAGACTGATGTGTCATTACTTGCAAAAGGACTGCCTTTATTCACAGAGAAGGTCAAAGTTGTGAGCCTAAAGCCGACAATAACCATTAACAGTCCACAGTCTGTTAATGCAAGTGAATCTTTCATGGTGACAATTTCTGCAGCAGCTAATGGGAAACCCCTCGCTGACATGAATGTGGGTTGGGACATAAGCGGAGGAATAGTACAGATTTCAGATTCAAAAACAGGCTCGACTGGAGAGGCCATGGCTGCCATCATAGCCCAGGACTCACCAATTAGCATAAAAGCAACTGTTGGAAGTCAGTGGTATCCTGACACGACGGTTTCAAAGACAGTTGCCGTTAACAGAGAATCTGGAGAATTGTTTGTTCAACAAGAAAACATCGAACAGCAATATCAGACTCCTGAGATCCTTGGTATCGATCCTGTTTTGATAGTAGTTCCAGTTGCAATCGTTGCCTCCGGATTCATGCTAAAGAAGAAAGGACAACTAAAAATAAGAAAATAAATTTCTTGCACGTCTGACGATTTGTTTTATTAAACAAACAGGGAAATCGTATGTTCAGTTCGAACATCGATTTGATTATCAAATTTGTTTTGAAACGATATTTCAGTAAAACAAGGAGAGATGATCAAATGATATTTAATCGCAGATTTGGAAGTTTAGGAAGACTGTTAAGCAAGGATTCATCTAAACCAAAAAAATTGCTTATCTTCCAATCGTTGCTAAATGGCGAGGATATTTCACTTAACATATGCTCGTTTGAGGAGGTTTTGCCATACTCAATTCTCTCAAACCCCATTTCTACAATATCCACCCATGACAACATATGGATTGCTGCAGCCATGCTTGCAAGAATATCTGATGCGACCAACAATCTGGTGGTTGTAGAGGACGGATTTCCAATAGGCACGATTGACGCAAAACAGATAGTTTCTGGATTGCAAAAAAATCCAACAGCAAAATACTTTGAGAAGAGTGTTTCCAAAATAATGAGTCCTGACTTTTACATAGATTCACGAAATGTCAACATTTCCTCGATATTAAAGCGCATGAACAAGACAAAGAATTTCTTTACGGTAATAGAGAATGATAAAGCTAACTTTTCACAGTTCTCAATAAAGCAGATTTTGGAGGTAGGTTCTTTGTGTAGATCAGATATCACTGTAAGCGACATACCGGGAAGAAAAATACGAACATTTGATCGTGATGAAAGAATTAACGATGTCATACGAAGACTTGAAAATGAACCGATAGGATTACTGGCGCTAAAAGACGATATTGCATTCATCAGTTATGAGGTGCTTTTGGAAAAAATCAAGGAACTTAATACGCCACAAAACGACAAGATCTTTGATCTGAGTGCAAGTACACTGAAGACGATTACTCCCACATTAATTTCCGAGAAGCTCTCGCTTGCAGAAATTTGTAAAGTCATGCTCAGTCTCCGATATCCGTATGTTATGACGCAGGATCAGATCATCACACCGGAAGACATTGTTGAGCTTATGTGTAAGGGGATCTAAATGGCAGATACAAAATCAATCAATCGCCTAAGAGATCACTTGGAAATGATGAAAAGAGAACTTGGACATACAACAGAGCAGATAAAACAATTAGAGCGAAATGACAAAAAGCGCTCAGACTGGAATGAATTTGACAACATAAAAGGCACATCAATTAATGAACTCAGAGAACACCAATCAGAGCTAGTCAAAGAAATTTCAAAAGTGCAAAAGGAGATCAAGAAATATCGCTCAAAAAGTCTGCTTGTAGCAGAATTGGCTGTGTTGCCTGCAGTTTTTTTGTTAATTGTTTTTTCAGGAATATTTGATGTTGTAGATAAATCTCCTGCTTCCTCACCAATACTAAAAACAAGGTATCTAACTGAAAACCTCCGCGGGGACACCATAGACACTTGGAAATCATGGAGGCTTGTTGATAACACACTCAATGTGAACATCCTAAAATCTCCTCGTGTTACAGATCACCAACTACGGATCATACGCGATGCCATTTCGTCTGAGAGAACAGTTCAGTTTGATGACTATCTTGTTCATAAGGGATCAAAAGGTTCACAGTCCACATACTACGTAGGATGGGCTGGGGCACTCAAAAGCGTGCAAACGCAAACCAAGTACAACCTGCCAAGCAATTTCAACTTTATAAGCACGCCGGGTGGAGAAGGCGACATCATCATAACATTATCTAATGTGAGGGATTCTGATGGATATACAGGATACACCAAGTCAATAACTGAGGATAACGAGATACTAAAGTCATTTATCACCATATACGACATTTCAAATCTTACAGACGAGCAGCTTGCTACAATAGTCAGACATGAATTCGGTCATGCGTTAGGACTTGGACATTCTACCGCACCTGAGGATCTGATGGCGCCTACAATAGACATGACGATTCCATACATTACCGAGTGTAATGTAGCTGCAATTGTGGACTTGTACAACGGTAATGAAGCAGCACAAACAGTTTGCGAGAAATAAACTACAGATCGTGTTCGTTCAGCACGAGTGCAAGTAATGCAGCTCTTGTGAATTTACCGTATTCTGCCTGGGCAAAATATCGCGCCTGTTTTGTCGAATCCACTTCGGCAGATATCTCATCTATTCTTGGCAGAGGATGTAGTATTATGGAGTTGTCCTTCATCTTACTTACAATATCAAGCCCTATCTTATAGCTGCCACGCACTTTCTGATATTCTTCTTCGTCAGGAAATCTTTCTTTTTGAATCCTAGTTACATATACTACGTCAAGCTCGTCAATGAACTCATCCAGATTGGTTGATTCTTTAAGTGAGAGTTTTTTCTGGATTTCATATATTGAATCTGCTCGTATTTTCAACGATTCCGGAGATATGAGGCGGACATCCACATCATAGTTTGAAAGTGCGTAGAGTAATGAGTACACAGTTCTGCCGTACTTTAGATCTCCAATTATTCCAATCTTCAATCCATCGATTTTGTTTTTTTCCTTTTTTATCGTGTAAAGATCTTGTATTGCTTGTGTTGGATGCTCCTCTGTCCCGCTTCCTGCATTGAGCACAGGCTTTTGCGATATTTCAGCTGCAAATCTGCTTGAGCCATCTAGTGGATGTCTTAATGCAACCACGTCAGAGTATATTGACATCATTCGCACTGTATCTGCAAGACTTTCTCCCTTTTTTGTGGAGGAAGAAGAGACGTCTGCGATTCCAAGCGACGAGCCACCGATAAGTGCCATGGCTGCCTGGAAGCTAAGACGCGTCCTAGTGCTAGGCTCAAAGAAAAGGTAACCTAACGTCTTTCCCCTTCCAAGTTCACGCCTCTCGTTGGGGTCCATTTTCATTATTTTGTCAGTAGCCGAGAACACCTTTTCAAACTTGGATTTGTCAAAATCCTTAACCGATATTATGTCTTGGTCGTAAAAGTCGTTCAATCTTTCAATCATATATACGGGTTAGTATACAAAGTATTCTGATGCAGGAATCAAACCTCATTGTCAGGAGGATAAAGGACGGTACTGTTATAGACCATATTGAGGGAGGCAAGGGGTTAAGAGTGCTTGAAGCACTTGGCATTGATGGAAAGGATGGGAATGTCATCACGATAGCTCTTAACGTTCCAAGCGGAAAATTCAACAAAAAAGACATCATAAAGGTGGAAAACAAGTATCTGGCAGATCATGACACTAACAAGCTTGCCATAATATCCCCAAAAGCCACTATTAACATCATAAAAGACTACAAGCTGGTAGAAAAACGGCGTGTATCTCTTCCAAATAAAATAGAAAAGATCTTCAGGTGCTCTAATCCAGACTGTATAACCAACAGTAACGAGTATATCGAGTCAATAATGGATGTTATTGACAAAAATGGTCTAGTTCTCAAGTGCAAATACTGCACCAGAATACTGGATGTAAATCAGTTGAAATATTACTGAAAAATATTTTTTAAAAAATTCAAAAACGCGTTGGGATTTACTGTCCCAAGATAATGAACATCATGACTATTCCGTAGATTGCGATTGACTCGACCATGCCTACGAAGATGAATACTTTTGACTGCAATGCCGGATTTTCACTGATTACGGCAAGACCTGCTGAGCCTACATAACCCAAGCCGATACCTGCGCCAAATGCTGCAAGACCAAAGGCAAGACCTGCTCCCAGTATTTTCAGTGAGCCGGAATCTCCTCCTGCTGCAACACCTTCCTCAGCTGCAAAGGCAAATCCTGTCATAGCTGTAACAGACAGGGCTGCTGCCAAAAGCAATAATGCGAAAGGTTTCATTTTCAATTACGCTCCAAAATCTCCTTTATTTAAATCATGGTGTATTTTTGGAAATCTTGTCCACCGTTTTAGCTTTGAAAGATCTGATTTCCGATTTTATTGTGTTTATCTGATTTTCGTATTCGGCTTCTAATGCGGTATTTGCATCTTCAATGAGTTTCTGTATGTCTTCTTTTGCCATTACTTCTTCTTCTCCATCACTGCCTTTACTTTTTTTAACCTTGCGAATTCTTCGCGTTCCCTTTCTTCAAGTGTTGCCAAGATGAATTTTATTCTAAGTTTGTACTGCGGAATTATTACATTTTCCAGCGCGTTTAGTAACTTTTGTGTCTTTTCTAGCGCTTTTGCGAGAGCAAAGATAGAGTTTTCGTACTCTGCCGCCTTGCATATTTTTGGCAGTGCGACCTTGATCTGTTTTGCAGCCCTATCTATTGAGGAGTTAGTATCTGCAAATCCGTAAGGCATTGATTTTGTGTCTTTTTCAGTTACATTAAGGGTTGGGATTGAGACGTCCACGATGCGTTTGACTTTGGTATCCACCTCCATCACCGCCGGAGTAGACTGAGCAGTAGAGTCAACAGTAGATGTGCCAAGGGAAAGGTACGCATCATTTACTGACTTGTATATGTCTTGCAGCGGTTCCCATATTCCGCCCCTAGCCTTATTTGCCTCGGTAATCATCTCTTCTATGTTTTTTAGTAAAACTTTGCGTTTGTCGTCCAGGATTTTTTGAACCATTGTTGCAACTTGGCTTGAACGTTTGTACTTGAGCAGCTCGATTTTTGTTGCCGCAACATTCTGTCCAAACGACATTAGTTATCTTTCCTTGTAATATTGATCGATGAATTTGTCTTTAACTTTGGTTAATTCGTTCTTTGGCAACAGTGAGACTACCTTCCATTGTAAGGAAAGTGTTTCTTCAATAGTTCTGTTCTCGTCAACACCCTGTGTTAGAAACTCTTTTTCAAATGCATCTCCTACCTCAAGGTATTTGAGATCAACGCCAGTAAGTCCTGCCTTGCCTACAATTCCAGCCAATGCGCGTACTTCTTGCGCTCTGGAATAAGCATCATAGTTTTGATTTGATATTTCTTGGTGGTCTGCCCTTGTTCTGCCTTCCCCGATTCCATCTTTCATGATTCTTGAGAGGCTCATCAAGATGTTTACTGGCGGATATACGCCTTGTCTGAAAAGATCTCGTCCCAGTACTATTTGTCCTTCTGTGATGTAGCCTGTAAGGTCCGGAATTGGGTGTGTGATATCATCAGATGGCATTGTAAGAATTGGCATCTGTGTTACGCTACCTTTTTTGCCTCGTAATCTTCCTGCCCGCTCGTAGATGGTTGAAAGGTCGGTGTAAAGATATCCAGGATATCCTTTTCTTCCAGGTACTTCTTCTCTTGCAGCACTGATCTCTCTTAGAGCCTCTGCATAGTTTGTCATATCAGTTAGGATTACTAGCACGTGAATTCCAAGATCGTACGCAAGGTATTCTGCAACGGTTAATGCTACTCTAGGTGTGATGATTCTTTCGATTGCAGGATCGTCTGCAAGGTTCAAAAATAGTACGCTTCGCTTTAGTGCGCCTGATTCTTCAAGACTTCTTCTAAAGTATTCTGCCTCAGAATACTGCACGCCGATCGCCGCAAACACTACAGCAAACTCGTCTGAGGTTCCGACTACAGCTGCTTGTCTTGCTACTTGTGCTGCCAAGATGTTATGAGACATTCCAGAGCCAGAAAATATTGGGAGTTTTTGTCCTCTTACAAGCGTCAGCATGCCATCAATTACTGAAACACCTGTTTGAATGAAATCTCTTGGATATTCCCTCTGTTCAGGATTCATTGGTGCGCCGTTGATGTCTAGGAATTTTTCCGCTATTGGATCTGGTAGGCCATCAATAGGTCTGCCAAGGCCGTCAAAGACTCTTCCTAGCACCTGTTCTGAAACAGGCATCTCCATGACTTTGCCTACAAATTTTGCACTTGTTCCCGATACTGAAAGTCCCGTTGTTCCCTCAAAGACTTGGACTATCGCTTTTCCGTTTCCTACTTCAAGTACCTTGCCAAGTCGCTTTCCCTCTGAGGTTTGGATTTCAACTAGTTCGTCAAATGCAACTGATTCTACTCCGTCAACTACTACTAGAGGTCCTTTAATTTCCGCTATTTTGCTGTACTGAACTCCTCCTTGAGTGCTCATGCCGTAACTTTTACTCCCGAGATCTTTTTGAATTCAGCGTCAAGTGTGTTTGAAATCGAGTCAAGCTTTGCCAGCTCATCCTCTTTTACTTCCATTCTTGCTTTCAGCAAGGTCGCAATCACAGACATTGCTCTGATGTCTGCAAGTGAGGCTCCCTCCTTTAGTGCATTTTGTCCTCTCTTGTAAAAGTCAACTAGCAGTGTCAGTAGTTTGAACTGTTTTTGCGGGCTGCAGTATGTATCAACATCATCGAAAGAGTTTTGCTGTAGGATGCCTATCTTGATCATTCTTGCCACTTCAAGTATGAGTTTTTCCTCATCTGGTAGCGCTTCTGGACCTAGCAGCCTTACAATTTCTTTTAGCGTATCTTCCCTTTGCAATATTCCGTAAGCCTCTTGCCTTAGCTCAAACCAGTTTTTGCTCACATTATCACCCCACCATTTTCCAATATCAGCAAGATAGCCAGAATAGCTATTCATCCAATTGATTGACGGGTAGTGTCTTGAATAGGCAAGCTTGGCATCAAGCGCCCAGAACGTTTTGATGAATCTCATTGTGTGTGTTGTCACAGGCTCAGTAAAGTCACCACCTGAAGGAGACACTGCACCGATAAGTGTTACAGAACCATCTCTGTCAGGTGATCCCTCTGCACGAACTCGTCCTGCCCGCTCGTAGAATTCCGCAAGTCTTGACGCAAGATATGATGGATAGCCTTCTTCTGCTGGCATCTCTTCCAATCTTCCGCTCATTTCTCTGAGCGCTTCTGCCCATCTGCTTGTAGAATCTGCGACAAGAACCACGTCTTTACCCATATCTCTATAGTATTCTGCAATTGTAACCCCAGTGTAGATGCTTGCCTCCCTTGCAGCAACTGGCATGTTTGATGTGTTTGCGACAAGCACTGTTCTATCCATGAGTGGCTTTCCTGTTCTTGGGTCTTTTAGGTGTGGAAATTCAACTAGCACTTCGGTCATTTCGTTTCCTCTCTCTCCACATCCTATGTATACTACGACTTGAGAGTCTGCCCATTTTGCAATCTGGTGTAGTGTTACGGTTTTTCCAGTTCCGAATGCGCCAGGTATTGAACCAGTTCCGCCCTTTGCAATTGGGAAGAATGTATCAATTACTCTCTGACCTGTTAGAAGCGGTACTGTCGGATCATACCTGCTTTTGTACGGCCTTGGTTTTCTTACTGGCCAGTAGTGGTACATTTTCAGAGGAGTCTTACTCTCAGAAGTTGTTGCTATTTCTGTCTCTAGGTCATAATCTCCCTCGCTTACTATTTTTGTTATCTTTCCGCCAGGATGATCCGGTGGAACCATTATGCTGTGATCAATAAGGTCTGTCTCTTTTACAATACCAATTATGCTTCCAGGTCCTACCTGATCTCCAACCTTTACTGAGGGCGTGAATTTGTATTTTTTAGTAAGATCGACAGGAGTTGTGGTAATTCCTCTCCCTATGAATGAACCAGACTTGTCAGCAAGATCCTTTAGCGGTCTTTGGATTCCGTCATATATTTGGCCGATGATTCCAGGTCCAAGCAAAACGCTTAGCGGGTTTCCAGTACCTACCACCGGCTCGCCCGGTTTTAGTCCGCTTGTTGATTCGTAAACTTGTATGAATGCCACATCCCCTGTGAGACGAATTACTTCTCCGATGAGCTTTGCATCACCAACAGAAACAGTCTCGTACATTTTTGCTTCAGACATTCCGTCTGCCTTTACTGCTGGCCCGCTAACCCAAACAATTCTGCCTTTTGCTACCATTCCAACTACCTTCCGAATTTTGATGCAATATCCTTCCTTATTAAAGGCTTCAGACGTTCTACTCTAGCATCTATAGTATTATCAAAAACCATTGTCCCGTCTTTTGATTGCACCCTAACACCTCCAAGGCAATCTATTGTTTCTTTGGATAAAGTAGCTCCTGGGAATTTCGATAGGAGTGATTCAACCACTGGTTTGTCTTTTGAATTTGTTTGTATTACTATTTCTTTAGTTCCAATTGTTTTGATTGATTCATCAAGCATTGATGATATTAATTTCGAATATTCCTTGTCGCGGTCTGCGCTTTGGATCTTTTTGATTGCCTTCTCGAACACCTTTCCGATGGATTCCTCAATTAGTAAAAGTTGCTTGTTTCTAGAATCAAGATCGGCATTACCCACGATCTGTTTTTCAAGTTTTTCTGCCTCCTTTTTGCCCTCTGCCAGTATCTTCTCATATTCTGCTTCTAGTGAGGTTCTAGAGCTGGCAAGCGTATCTTTTGATGATTTTAGGGCTTCTTTGAGGCTGGAAAGGATCTGCTCTTCTGTAGTATGGAGAATTTTTTCAATTGTCTTCTCTAATGCAGAGTCTACACCCATTGTTTTGGCTCCTATTTCAAATGGATTTTAATGTTTGGAAAAGATTTTAAAATCGCCAGAAAAGCGTTAAGTTGACTTGGTTGTTGCGGATCTAAAGTTAGGAAGTATAATTCTACCTAGATCGGAGACGCCCCAAGCTGTTTCTCGCCTAGCCGAATTCGAGTGGTTTCATAAGATAGAGACTGAAAACGACATCGTAACGCCTGAAATCGATGACTTGCTACTTAGAGCCCAAAAGATCTACCAGTCAGTTGACGACGTGGTAAAGGGACTACAGATCCCGCTGCAGGTAGGAATTATGGAGATTTTATTCAAGGGAACAGTCATCAAAAAGAAGCAATATGAAATTGAGGAGCTTGAAACGATGATTTCCGATCTTGAAACCAAGTCTCCAGGAGTAATTAACAATGCAGCGCAGCTTCTAGACGAAGCATCTACCACCCAGCGTGCAATCGAAGAGTATTCTACCATAAAAGAGACTCTTGACGTAGTGAAAAAACTGAATGTGGACCTTGGCGGTTTTGGGCTGATGAGGTATTTTTACACCAATCTGTTTGTCATAAACTCCTCAGAGTTTGCCGAAGTGTCCCGTTCCCTTGAAGGGGTGACGATTTACAAGTATGATTTAGAATCAAAGGACAAGACGGCGCTCATTATTATTAGCAGTGCTGATGATTCTGACAGGGTATTGAAGGTATTCCGTGGGTTTAATGCAAACCCGTTTGTCATACCAGCCGGACTGCCGCAAATCCCTTCGCAAGCATACTCTCTCATAGAGTCAAAGCTTGCAGAGCTTACACAAAAACAGAAAAAAACAGACGAGCAAATAGCTGGACTCAAGAAATCACTGCGACGCGATATTCTGTCTTTGCATGAGAGTGCATACATGGCAAAAGAGGTGCTAGAAACGTTGCGCAAGCCGGGTGGAACGAAAAGATTTGCTGTAATTCAAGGATACATCCCAAAGAACATGGAATCAAAATTCAGAGAGGTTACAAAGCAATGGATGTCAGTTGTAGAAGATCTTACTGATCCAAAACTAATACAGAACAGACCCACGCTGTTTGAGAACAAGCGTTGGGTTAGGACTTTTGAGGTAATCACGCAAAGCCAAGGGATTCCTAGGCGTGGGGAGGCGGACCCGACGCCCATGATCTCGCTCATGTGGCCTATATTTTATGGAGTGATGTTTGCTGATCTGGGACACGGCCTTCTTCTTATGGGATTGGGACTGCTCTTCAAAGTAAAGGGACAGGGAACCATGTCAAAATGGGGAATGCTAATTGCGATATCAGGAGCATCCGCCGCAGTTGCTGGAGTAGGAGCAGGCGAGATGTTTGGATTCCATATAGATCATTTGCAGCCGTTTGAGGATATCTTGCACGGTCCACTTGAGCCAGTATCCTGGCTTGTCGGAGTCATAAGCGTTGCAGAGCTTACTTTCGAGCAAGTCATCACCATTCTAAAGGTCTCAATATTCCTTGGAATAATTCATCTGGTCTGGGCATTCATACTAAGAATCAAGAGGTTGAGGAAGGAAGGTCACAAACAGATGATGATTTTAGAGGCGATTCCAAATCTGACCCTCTATGGAGGAATAGTGGTAATCATGATGTGTGCGATAGGTTCTAGCTATGATGTAATGAATATGTATTCTCGTGTACATAACGAGCCGGTGCCATGGGTCACGGTGTTCCTTGGCGACTGGGCAACCGTATGGATTGTTACAAGAATTGCAGTAGTTATCGTCTTAGGCTCAATGGCAGTAATGATGGTAGGAGGAATTCTTCATGCAAAGCACCACCCAGAGGACGGCGGAAGTGCGGCAAATGTTGTCATGGAAGTACTTCTTGGCAAGACAGTAGAATGTCTTGCACATACTATCAGCTATGCACGACTTGGAATCATGTTGCTTGTGCACGCGGCCCTACTTATGACTGTGAATAATTCCTTTGCCTCACTTGGAGGATGGTCATCGCCTGGAGGGATAGCGATGATCGTAGGCGGAAACTTGGGCATCATGATGATCGAGGGATTGATTGTATACATACAGTCACTCAGGTTACACTTGTACGAATTCTTTACAAAGTGGTATGACGGCGGAGCACAGCCATTCAGACAGGTCGTACCAGAAATGCTCTACAACCAGCTAATCTGGAAGAAAAAATAACTATTCAACGGGCAGCTCTGTCCTGTTGGACCACTCGCCCCAAGAACCAAGATAAACCCTAACGTTCTCAAAGCCAAGTTTCTTGAGAGCCACGAACGAGTTGGCTGCACGATATGCTCCCTGACAATAAGTGACAATCTGAGAGTCTTTTGGAATTTTGTATAGTGCTGAAAGAGATCCTTCGTCTTTGAATGTGCCGTCATCTGAGATATTCAAATTAAAATCTACATTGATTGCGCCTGGTATGTGGCCACGCCTTGAGCCCCTGATCACATCTCCCGAGTATTCCTCCCTTGATCTTGCATCAATCAGAATTAATTTGCCAAGATTTTTCCTAATGTATTCGTAGCTGGCCAGCAGATTTGAGCTTGGCTTTCCATCAAATTTTGCTGGCGAGTATCCGTTTGTCTTTGTTTGAATTTCCAGTCCCTCGGCCTGCCATTTTTTCAGGCCACCGTCAAGCATTGCCACATTTTTGTGTGAGAAATACAATAGCATCCAGACGCCTCTGGCTGCAAGCATCCCAGAGACGCCATCGTAGAATACAACCATTTTGTTGTTTGTCACTCCAACAAATGAGAAAATTTGCCTTGTCTGGGCATCAAATCCCTCAATTCCGCTTTCTGATGTGTCAAACCAGTGAAATGCAAATAGATCGAGGTTGACGGCGCCCGGTATGTGGCCCTCTGAATATTCCTTGTACGATCTGCAGTCGATTATTATTAGATCTTTTTCTGAAAGCCTGCCCGCAAGCTCTCTTACAGATATGAGCACATCCTAGTGGATGATAAATGCGTTAAATTGTGTTTCTAAACAAAAAGGAAAAGAAAGGTGTGAGTTTTTTACTCGTTTACGTATGCTCTTTCTCCGTGTTGAGCCAAGTCAAGTCCAATCTCTTCTTCCTTTGGAGTTACTCTGATTCCGCCTGGCCATACTGCGTCCATTACTTTCAATATGACGATTGTAAGACCGAATGCGTATCCTACAGAGATCAATGCCCCTAGGACGTTGATTGCTTGCTGCTCGTAGCCTTCTGGTGTTCCAGTCCATGCGCCTATTCCATCGCCCGTATCCCAGATGTGTGGACTAGCGAGTGTTCCTGTTAGAACTGCTCCTGTGAAGCCACCCATTCCGTGTACTCCCCATACATCGAGCGCATCATCCCACTTGCGTGAGTTCTTGAACGCGACGCATCCATAACAGACACTTCCGGCTGCAATACCCAGTATGATTGCTGCCATCGGACCTACCCAACCAGCTGCTGGTGTGATGGTGACAAGTCCTGCAACTGCACCTGATGCGGCACCTACAACGCTAGGCTTACCCGTGTGGGCCCATGCCATAAGCATCCAGGTTACTACTGCCATGCCAGTTGCTGTATTTGTCACAACCCATGCACTTACAGATATGCCGTCAGCTGCTACTTCGCTTCCTGCGTTGAATCCGAACCATCCAAACCAGAGAATGCTGGTTCCCAAGACGACAAATGGGATGTTGTGTGGTTCCATCGGAACCTTGCCATACCCAAGTCTTCTTCCCAACACCAGTGCTCCTGCCAAGGCAGAGAATCCTGATGTGATGTGAACTACCGTTCCGCCTGCAAAGTCTAATGCAAAGCTTGGCGATAGATCGGGGTTCAGATCGAGCGCTCCTCCTCCTATGAATCCTCCGCCCCAGACCCAGTGTGCTACCGGATCGTAAACAAAGGTTGCCCATAGTAGAATGAAGATTACGAATGCGCTGAACTTTATTCTATCAATTAATCCACCGATGATTAGTGCCGGTGTGATAATTGCGAATGTCATCTGGAATACTGCAAACAGCTGGTGCGGAATTGTTCCTGGCCAAGATAGACTACACTTTACGTCCTCGCTGATCACATATGGCGATCTGAGGGCATAGTAATCCTGGTCGGTACACGCGCCTAGCTCCCCAAGGGGTGCAAGATGCGAGACTTTGTTAAATCCCAGATAATCTAGTGCACCCATGTACATGTTTGCATCAGTATCGTTTGGACCGAATGCCAGTGTGTAACCCCAGAGGATCCACTGCACTGAGATAAGACCCATTACGATAAGAGTCATGCCTAGTACGTTCACCATGTTCTTTGATCTGGCAAGACCACCATAGAAGAATGCTACACCTGGGGTCATAAAGAGGACCAGAGATGTTGCAGTAAGCATCCATGCGGTATCACCTGTATCAATCATACAAGGGAAGAACGTTCCAGAGCCTGGCTCTTCTTCATACCAGCACTCGTTCGGGTTTCCGGTGTAAACGCCAGAGGTACCTTTTACGTACCCGTCCATTCCATCGGTTACCTGTTGTGCGTAGGCATGAGAGAGTACTCCCGTAGATGTTGCGGCAACTGCTACCACAAGTAATAGAGCATACTTGTGATTCCTGTTCTTCATTGGAATTCCGAAAAGGTGAAAATTATTTAAGGATAGGGAAGTTTTATTATCAAAAAACGTAAATTGTTAAATAGACTGTTTCTTGGATAATAACATAAAATTAAAAAATTATGCTATGGACGGGGGCAAGATGAGGCCAAGGTTAGGCATTTTTGAAACGTTCAAGACTAAGAGAGAGGAGCTTACAGGTGAAGCCCAAAGACAGAGGGCCATAATAGTATGTCTTGCAACTCAAAATAATCCTGCACAATGCACCAGAACTGCGATAGCGCAAAAGATAGCACAAGAAAGCGGCACAGTATGGAAGAACATCTATTCTGGGATATTCCGCGACCTTGATGAGATTTTGATCCCTTTGGGCATAGTAAGTGAAGCTGGTAGGCTGCCACTAAAGAGGGGCCCCAAGGCCTTACAAGAAAAGGGCATGCCATATTACGCATTGACTGAAAGTGGCCTTTTAGTCTCGTTATCGCTTGATGAGATAATCGGCAGGGAAAAAATACTTGAGAAGTTTTTCTCTGCGGCAAAGAATCACGACAGCGAGTTTGAGGAGCAGATTATGACGTTGGTAAGGTTCGTCCCAAGATTTGCCTATTCCTTGTTCAAGGCATATGTGAAAGCATATTGTGATGGAAGGATAGAGCTTTTGCCGCTGGATAAGAGGCGGTTTCTTGAGGCATCAGATGAAACAATTCTGATTCAGAAGGAGTTTTTGGAAAGCTTTGCATCCATGCCAAAAACTGAGAAGGAAAAGACGCTGAATTTTCTGAAGGGTATCAGCTAAATCACGTGCATAATCCCCAAACATTAAAATCCATTTGAAATAGGAGCCAAAACAATGGGTTCTGGTGGATCGCAGAAGGTATTTGCCTCTGTCAAGTCATTTAGCCAAAGAGGCAAACTGCTCTCAAAATCCGAGCTTCAGACTTTGGCCGAAGCACGCGACCTTGATGAGCTGATAACAAGGATAAAGAATACCAAATATGCTGACGCCGTTTCCAAGGTTTCCAAGCCGTACACAGCGGCTGGCATAGAATCTGCCTTGCGTAGTGAGCTTGCCGAAATTCATTATTCCATTGCAAGTACTGCTGGCAAGTCAGACGTTTTGGATGCCTATTACTTGAAATTTCTAATATCGAATCTGAAGGTAATCCTAAAGGGAAAGGCGTTAGGAAAGACACAGGAGGAAATAGAGCCGCACCTGAATCTGCATGCAGAGGAGTTGATAGGACAGCGCGATGTAATTGTAAAGGCGCTTGTCTCAAAAGATCTTGAGGAGGCAGTAGCATCACTTGGAGCAATTGAGTTCGGCGATGAGGTTGCCAAATCAATTGCAGTGTACAATGAGAAAAAAAACATCCAGGTATTCGATGTGTTTTTGGACAAGATTTTGTATCAGCAGTTAGGCAGGGCCGTCAGAAACTCTCGTGATCGTGACCTTATCAGGCTTGCCGGTATGGATATTGATTTTTACAACATACTATCAATTCTGCGAGGCAAGTTCTGGGGACTGGACGAGGAGCAGATAAAGAATCTGATCGTAACTCATACACCGAGCGTGCCAAAGGATCTGTTAGGCAAGATGATATCATCTGATTCTGTAAAGAGCGTGCTTGATGAGCTTGCAACCACACGATACAAGGATTTGGTCCCGCAGACAGATAACGAAATTGAGGCAGTATCACAGTTTGAGCACAATTTTGAGATGGCAATCTACAAGGCAGTCAACAGGTCGTTTACCAAGATGTTTAGCTTTTCCACCATAGTTGGAATAACAAAGCTTACGTTGTATGAGGTAAGAAATATTGCGGCAATTGCGTTTGCAGTAGAGCAGAAGATACCGCCGCAAACGACCATGTCAAGGCTAATAGTGGAACAGGAAGAATAATCCAGTTATATAGTGCAATATGAGTAACCCCATCGATGATCAGGCTTCATAAGAAAAAGTCCGAGCTTACTGCTGATGCAATAGTTAACACCATTTGGGTTAGCACCTTTTTGGCATTGGTCCTGACATTGCCTGCGCTAGGCGTGTTTTTGGGAATTTATTTTACTACTTCAAATCTTCTAGTTGGTGCCATAGTCGGATTTGGCTTACATTTTGTGGCTCTTGCATTTTCCGATAGAATTTCAAGATTTTTGACAAGGCTGCTGAGCTGAGTGAACACATATGATGGGTGATCGCGATTACAGGAAAACAATCACAAGCGCTGCCGATGCTATAACAAAGGAAGTCGATCTACAGGTTGCAGAACCTGCAGATAACAAGACCATATATCTTCACGAGGTGACACGTTGTATGAGACGCTCATATTATGACAGATTCGAAAGGCTAGAGCCAGAGACTAAAGGATTTGGCAATCTGTTTGGCGGTCTGATAAGAAAGCTTCCTTACGGCTCAAAGATGGCCGAATTTGCAATTGAAGACATCAAGCTTAAGGGCCAGTCAGATATGATAGTTGATGATATTGTCATAGTCTTCAAGACCGTCTCCATTGCGCCTGAGACACCTTTTGCATCTGACATTCTGTATCTTAATGCCTGCATGTGGATATCAGGAAAGCAGGATGGCGTTATAATATACATTACAGGTGATGGTTCTGAGACATCATTCGTATCAGCAAAGGAGAAAAAGATGTTTGAGGAAGTAATCAGAAGAGTACGCGTTTTTAGCAATCTGGTAGGCGAAAGAAAGGTGCCTATACTGGAGCCTTCTGCGGAATGCACCCAGTGCCAGTATTACGAGCGTTGTTACATCAAAAGAAATGAAGGAAAACAGTTCTCACTCACAGAGTTATTTGGTCTGAAAAATAAGTAAAAAAAGATCTTGTGATCTTATTCTAATGATTCTGGATGGCCCTTTCCTCGCAGCGCAAATAATACTACTGCCAGTGCGATGCCAACCCCAATTACTGAGCCATAGGCTGCCAATGATGCTTCTGCCATTTGCTTGGCTAGTCCAGTCATATTTTATATAATTTTTCTAAAATTTTTTTTATTTGAGCAAAATATCACAATTTTAATATTTTATGATACGGTATTGCCACGTATCTCACAGAATGCCGAATCAAGCTCCTCAAGCTCGGTATTGAACAGGTCTGTCATTTCTTTGAGTAGTAGTTTTTGCTGCTGGGCTTCCCGTGTTTCTGCTCTTGCTCTGTCTGTGATCCTTTCGATTTGAGGTATTTTCTCATTGAGCATGCTTGTCAGATCAAGTAGAAATGCCTCATAACGCTTAAGATCGCTTACCAAAGTAGTGTCGGATTTTTTGAGGTTTTCTGCATCATCGTTGCTGACAAATTCGTCTAGTCGTCCCCGTAGCAGTCGCAGTTTTGTTTCCGTTTCATTCAAGTTTGATAGTTTTTTGTTCAGTGAATGGGATGCGTTGTCATTAAGACTCATCTCTATTCTTCCAAGCTCATCGGAGAGATAGTCAGTCATTTTTCTTACCAGCATGCCTTGTTTGTGGGTTTCACGCTGCTGCAAGACCACGTCTGCTTTGATTCGCTCCATGGCAGAAATTTCAGAACTTAGCGTCTTTGTGAGATCTGCAAGAAACTGGGCTGATCTTACCAGATTATCTATGGAATATTGGCTTAGCACCAATTGGATTGGCAAAAAACTAAACTAAAGCTGTGTTTGTTTAATCTAAACGATCTAGTACGTGAACTCGAATTGGACGATGTTTTCGTGCCCGCTTGTCATTGAGCTGAGGTTAAAGTATAGCTCGCCGTCCACCCTCCATTTGATGTTTCCTGCTGAAAGCGAGGACCAGAATTGTGGATCTCCACCCATGTTTTTGAGGATTATTGTATCATCCAGCATTTGTGGCGAATCTCGAAGAATCGTAAAGTAGTTAGAGCCAGTTACCATTCCTTCCGCACGGTCTCCTATTTCTTCCGTAGCGATTCTCTTATCATCTGCATATAGGTGATATTTCACCACGTGAAGTAGGGCTGATTTGTAGTTCGGATTTGTTATCTTGAATGTGATCTTAATTGTAGCTTCTTCTTCGTTCACCGATAGTACTTGGATTTTTTCAAGTTGCGGCTCGAGAGGTATAACAGTTATTGGTGAAGAGGGAATAGTGCCTAGGCCCTCTTCTGTTACATCGTTGATTAGTTGTGACCCAGAAAATGCTATGATTCCTATTATTCCAGCCATCCCTGCTGCAATTATCGCAAGAGTTATTCTGGGATTCAATGATCAATTGTGTATTTTGTATGTCATAAACGTTAGGGCCGAAAATGCTTATAGTGTTAATTCTTTGAAAATTATTTGTGCAGTATTTCCAAGCCGTAAGAATAGGTAAAGAAAGGGCAAACAAATCACAGATGACGCTTTTCAATCTGTGTGGTTTTGCGATGCTAACTTTGACTACAAAGAAAAAAGATGGACAGTTCGTTCCTGTTGGAGAAGAGGATTTTGTTGCCGTGATCAAGACAGTTGATGGGTATGTCACAATTCTAGTTGACGGAGACGGGTACACGAAGGCCCAATCAAAGCCTCTTGAGAGGGAAGCTGCAATGAACATATTCAAAAAAGCGCGTGACTCTGGAATCGAAGAGTATGCTGGCGATCATGTAGAGATATGGACGGAGCAGTATCCTACAGTACAGAACAAGCCAGATTAGAGGATTATTTCGGTGCCTACTGCTTGGCCTTTGATTGCCTTTTCAATTATTGGTATATCTGCCTTGATAACGCGCGTCTTTATTCTGGAACGCTCGATTACCTTTAGGGCAACAATATCCATCAGATCATAGCCGCCTGCAACGGAATCTTCGTGTACAAGTAGGTTCCGCAGGTTTCTTAGCTCGATTCGCTTGAATTTTTTTGCCTTGGGATTTTTGTTCGGGTCAGAATCATATATTCCATCAACGTCTGTCGCGTTCAGGAATTCCACTGCGCCTATTTTTTCTGCGATGAGAGCGGCAGTTCCATTCGTGCTCTGCCCCGGATGCAATCCTCCGCAGACTACTATAAGGCCGCTGTCTACTGCGTGTCGTACTTCTGGCAGAGTGGTTGGCGGGTGTGGGTATGCCTTGTTTTTTAGTGCATATATCAAAAGTTTTGCATTAAGCCTTGATACTTCGATTCCAAGCTCATCCAGGGTTGACTCGTCAGCTCCGGAAGACCTTGCATGTGAGATGTAATGACGCGCTATCTTTCCTCCACCTGCAATCACTACAGGCTGGCAGATTTTGCTTATTTTGACCAAGAACTCGGCATAGTTTTTGAGTAGTTTTTCATTGTTTTCCATCCCAAATATCTTGCCAGACAGTTTGATGACTATTCTTTTTTTCATTATTTCTGACCACCGAGAATCGAGTTTGCTGCAATTTCAACTTTTTTTCTATACTGGGCAGTAGTATACACTCTCAGTATGTTCATGGATTCTGCCATTGAGGCGACAACAGGTATTTTGGAGAACGGTATTTCCTTTGCTATCGACTTGCCAGAGTCTTTTGCTATAAGCGTGATCGATTTTGTTTTTTCTTTTGATGGTGTGAGTGGTAATGAGGACGTTGTCGATGTGTCCACAAATACATCGTTTTTGTTGATTTTTGATTTGTTTGCAATCTTGTCTCGTAAAGGTTCTTTTGATTTGAGATCTTTTTGTGTCATAATTCGTTCGAAAACGCACTTGAACAATCTCCTGTTCTGGTAGTCTTGTGCAAGTTTTTTTGCTCTCCTCAGATTCTCGTTGTTCTCAGGTAGAGAGAGAATTTTTGACACGACAAACTCGTCAGTAAGCTTGACGTATTCGTCAAGATCAAGTGAGGTAAATCCAACGCTCTTGTCTGCAAGTCTGATTGCCTCAAGCATCATAACTTCGGCGGAGCGCACCGTTTTGTGAAAATATACGGCCTTGAACATTTGATACCTCGATAATATCATTGACTCAAAGGAATACAATGCGGATCTGTCCAGTGCGAGTCTGCTTTTGTAGACATCAAGAGATTGGATGATTCTTTTGTGATCTATTTTTGCATGTTCTGCTCCAGTAAAGTAGCCATCACGTTGCAGATAATCCATCATATCAGCAGATAGTGATCCTGAGATTATCTCGTTAACGAATCGATATCTGGGATCGCCAAAGGCAAGTTTTACAATGAGTTTTTTGTTAAATCCCGATTTTGATAGTATGTCCCCTATTTCAGAGTCTAGTATGAGACGCCTACCTAGATCTTCGTGAGATATTTTCTTTTTTTCCTGTAGAACTTCTTCGAAAAGATGTGAAAACGGTCCGTGGCCAATATCGTGTAGCAAAGCTGCAAGCCGGATATCTGCAACCTGGTCAGAGTCCAAAAATCCATTTTCTTTAAGAGCTGACGCTGCTTGTCCTGCCACATGCATGACGCCAAGTGAGTGCTCAAATCTTGAATGCTGTGCGCTCGGATAAGTCAGATGTGCGCCTGAAAGTTGTCTGATTCGCCTTAGCCTCTGGAATATTGGTGAGTCGATTATCTTCAGTTCCGTTTCGTAGACGCGGATAAAGTCGTGTATTGGATCAATGATGTCTAGTACAGTCATAGTCGTGCCAGCTTTTTGGAGATTATTCCCATCACAGATTGATGTACCTGCTCTCTTGTTTTTGATGCGTCCACTAGATGCCAGCCGTATTTTCTTGCCAATTTCCTGTATGTAAGAGATATTTTTTTGAGAAACTCGGTATCTTTTTCAAATTTGTCTCTGTTTGATTTTTTGCGCTTGAAAGATTCTAGCTGCGAGACGTCAAGAACTATTACAAGATCGGCTTTTGGGAGGCCGTCATCAAGGCCTTCAAGCCACTTTATGCTCAGGCCATTTGCGGCACCGTAGACAAGATTTGATTGATAATAACGATTCATGACAAGAATAGAGTTTTGTTCGTGAGCCCTTCTAATCTGATCTGCCTTTTCCCATCTATTTGCTGCCAAAAGGCAATGTATGACCTGTGGGGGAAATTTTCTTTTCCCATGAAGAAACTTGTTTATTTCCTTTCCAAGTGGAGTTGTATAATCTGGAAAGCTGAACACTTTGGTCTTTATCTTTCTTTTTTTGAGAGCTTTTGTCAGCATCATAGATTGGGTTTTTTTCCCTGCCTGGTCACTTCCCTCAATTACAATAATCATTGTACGTATTGGGGTTACTAGCAGTGATTATAAAACTATCAAAATTTATAACTAAAAACGGTGATCTGGATAAAATGGGCATAGTAAATTACATGGCAAAAGAGGTAGCTAAAGAGATAGGAAATAAATCGCGCGAATTCTACGAATTTGTTTTACCTCCTGTCGACATGTATTTGGAAGATGATTCTCTGATTGCTGTAATAGATCTGCCTGGGTTTGACAAGAAGGACATAAGGCTTACTCTGAATAAGAATATTTTGTCCGTTACAGCAGAAAAACACGAGACCCGGACGGAGAATCCAGTATACAAGCAAAGGCCGCGCGTAATTGACAAAAAGATTCCACTTCCAGTGCAAGTAAAGGATGATGATGTCATCTCTGCAAAGCTTGTTCAGGGGGTACTTACCCTCAGAATTCCCATTGTGAAAAATGGCAAGCAGATTTCAATAGAATAACTAATATTTTCTGAAGATAACAAATATTCCCATTATTACAAGCGAGCCGAGCATGCCTGCGGCAGCTGCAGTTTGATTTGATGAGTATAGGAGTGAGGAGCCTATGAAAATCGAGGATGAGAGGATGCTTCCTGCTAACAGTGTGTTGTTTTTTGGCTTTGCGTTTAATTGGAGGGATCTATTTTCTTCAATGAATTTTTTCAGCTCTGGGGCTATCGAAATTGTTGCATCAAGTGATTTGGCAAAACGTGTAAATGAGTATTTTATTTCTTCAATGTAGGCGTCTTTGATGAGCTGTTCTTCTTCCAGTATGCCTTTGAGAACTTTGACGAACTTGAAATCGACCTTGTGGGTCTTGTATATTCCCTCTATGATTGAGCTCATCCTCATGTAAAGCGCCAGATTCTTGGGCAGCATGAATGGGAATTTTGCCATGGTCTTGTTTGCAAGCTCCATGAGTGCCTTTACTTCCATCTCGTCCGGCTTCCGTCCGTGCATAGTACGGATTGAAAGGTCGATTCCTTGCTCTATTATTGAGCGGTTAAAGTCAGGAGTAAGCATTCCAAGATCGTTCATTGCATTTACGGTTCTTGCCGGATCCTTTTCAACAAGCGCAAGATAGAGGCGGACTAGTTTCATTCTTGTTTCCTTGTCGATTTTCCCTACCATTCCAAAGTCGTAGAGGATCAGAGAGCCATCATCAGATATCGAGATGTTGCCAGGATGTGGGTCTGCATGAAATATCGAATCGCGCAGGAGCATGGTAAAAAACACCTTGTGCACGTCAATTACGATCTTTTGTCTGTCTATTCCTTTCTTATCCAGATCCTCGATATTCGTTATTTTGATACCGGGGATGTACTCCATAGTCAGTACGTCTTTTGAGGAGTAGTCATCGTATACTTGGGGAATTATGACCTTATCATGCCTGCGAAGGTTTTGCCTTATTTTTTTGAGATTGGATGATTCTATTGAATAATCGAGCTCTTCGTGTATAGTCTCTATGAATTGGGCCAGCATGGATTGTGCCGAGAAGCGCAGGTTAGGGTCTATGAATCGTATTGCAAATGGAATTACTTTTTTTAGGACTTTGATGTCCTGCTGGATTAGCTGCTCGATTCCGGGTCGTTTTACTTTGACAATGACTTCCTGATCCTTTATTTTTGCAAGATGAACCTGTCCTAAAGATGCGCCAGATACGGCCGTAGCGTTAATTGACGAGAAGGTCTCATCTATAGGGCCAAGGCTATTTTCTATGATTGGTTTTACCTGATCAAATGGGGCCGCCGGCACATCGTCTTGCAGTTTTGCAAGCTCTTCAAGATAGGGCTGCGGTAGAATGTCGGCCCTAGATGAAAGCCACTGGCCTAGTTTTATGTATACTGGACCAAGCGAAACAAACGTGTTAAGGATTTTTCTTGCATGCTTTTGAAACTTTTCGTGATCAATGTTTTTACCCTCCTGTCGCACCCATTCTCGTCTGTCTTTTCTGAGCGTGAGAATTATTGGGACAAGTTTTACAAGCACGTTGATTGTTCTAATTAATGAAATATTCATTACCTCCCCATCAGCTGTTCTTTACTTTTTTTGTGAGTTTGTATCCTACATATCCTGTAACTAGTGATGATGCCAATGCGGCGGCTACTGCAATCTGTTTGTCCTTTTTGGATTTTCTGGAATTGTTGTATATGTAGGATGCTATCTTTGTTCCTCCCAGTGCCGCGCTTACAAGTCCGATAAACACTTCTGGGGCATCAAATATCAGGTGCCCCAACGGATCACTTAGCGGATCAACTTTATCCATATGTACTAGATATTTGTCCTTGTATTCTCGAATATGCAGGTTCCCGTATCTATACTGCCTGATTGCACCGTTTCTGTGACCAAGCTTTGTTTCTTTTGCGTCTTTGAGCATGAGTGGTCGCACTTCCTTTGGAACCTCGATTTCGCCAGCTGCCATTTAATCAGTTAGGCAGCAGATTGGATATAATTTGATCTTTGGGTTGTTATAATTGTGTGCGTAAGATATGGACCGAATTCGATCCAAAGGAAACGTATTGGTGGACCTAACTAGATTCGCACATATTGTATTTATACAAAAATCAATACACACTATCATGGGTAAGAAGTACCAGACAATCCTTGTGCCATATGATAATTCAAAATATTCTAAAAAGGCATTGACAGAGGCACTGGAAATTGCACGTATGTTTGGCTCTGATCTGTATCTTCTCACAGTCGTAGATGCACTCACTGTTGCACCTTCTAGATTTTATCTCAAACCTGGAAGTGGAGAAGGTAAAAAATTAGATAAATATCTCAAGGGTGCGTTTTCCAAAATTGACTTGGTGCTTCGCGATGCGGTTCTTAAATGCAAGGAAAAAGATGTGTGTGCGGATTATGAAATAGTTGTAGGCTCTCCAGTCAACGTGATTCTTAAATTTGCCAAGAAGAAAAAGGTGGAGCTTGTGGTAATGGGCAGTCAGGGATTGACAGGATTCGGTAGACTCAGGGCATTAGGTAGCGTAAGTAGAAAGGTGTCCGAGCTTGCAGAGTGTCCTGTAATGATAGTACGCTAGACTCTAATTTATGATTCTGGCTCAGACGTTACTTCTTTTTTCCTTTTGATTTTCTTGTAAATTACTGTACCTACTATAGCTGCAACTATGACGACGATCATGCCAGGCATGTAATCAGATACAGACGGCTCTGGGGCTTTGGCGGTGTTCTCCAGTGTGATGGTTGCTTCTTCGCTTATCAAGTGTTCTTGTCGCATGCTGTCTTTGTAACGCACCGTTATCTTGACTTTGTGATCACCGTACTTTGGCTCACCGTCAAATTCAATCGGAATGTTAAACGGCACTGGTGAATCAGTCTCAAGCTCGTCTATGAACTGAGTTTGTGGCTTTAGATTCGAGCCATCAAGAGGTTCAAGCGTGACAAACGAGAACAAGGCGTTTACATTTCCTTCATTTATGACCTCGCCTATCACAGTCTGCTTTTCTCCTAGTTTGATTACACCTATGTTGTAGATTCTTGCATCAATTAAGCCGTTTATGAAAAAGTCGACGGATCTTTGTGTGTTTACCTGATCACCGTGCGCGTTAAAATGAGTCACATCCATTATTGCCCTCAGGGTGTTTCCACGCACTCCTTCCGGTATGTACACATGGAAGGTAAAGTATTTTGTAGATTTCGGGTTGATGGTTCCAAGAGTCCACTTGCTCTGATCAAACACTACGTTTTCCATGTTTGTAATAGATGTCGTAGTACTGCTAAGCGCAGTCTGTGTATTTTGTAGAACGATTTTTACACTGGACATTGGAGCTGTGCCTGCATTTGTGATTTCAACTGTAACCTTGTTGTTTTTCAATGAGGTCAAAACTGGATCAACTGCTTTCATGTTAAGTATACTCTCGCCGGTTACCTTGAATTTGAAATCAAAGAAAGACGTTCGCTGTCCAGCCTCACGTAGTCTGGAATAGTCAAGCTTTACGGATGCAGGGTATTGTTGTATTGGAGCATGCTCGTCTATATTTACAAAAAACGTTAGCGAAAAGTGCTTTCCAGCTATTGCTTCAGAGTCGCTATCTGCCAGAATAAGTGCTCCCTTTCCATCAGATGGAGCAAATCCAATTGGCATTTGCAGTTGTCCTTTTATTCCAGTAATATCCTGTGATCCTACATTAGCAAATACAACAGTAAATGGTACATTTTTGTCTCCCGGAGTGACTTCTATTTTCTCATTAGGTCTTCCAAAATATGCGTCAAGAAATTTAACATCTGCAAAATTTCTATCAAACGGTGACTTGTCAGAGCCCAGTTGTCCATATACGGATCCAATCTGAATTGCCAAGATCGCAGCAAATACTGTAAGAATTAGTTTTTTCATGCTGTCACTTCCATTTTTGGCGGAATATCCTCTCCTTCAAACGCTCTGCCGTCTCTTATTGTGATCACTCTATCCACATCTCCAAATTGTTGTCTGTCGTGAGTAACGATGATGAATGTTTGATTGAGTTTTTTTGCCATAGATTTCATCAATTGTACTGTAGTGTCAGCAGTTACAGAATCAAGATTTCCAGTGGGCTCATCTGCCAGCACTATTGAAGGTTTGTTGATCAAGCCCCTCGCAATTGCAGCTCGTTGTGCTTGTCCTCCGGAAATTTTGTTAGCACGCTTGTGCATTTGTTTTTCCAAGCCGACTGCCTTTAGTAATGTGATTGCCTCCGACATGGCATTTTGATCCGTGTGTTGTATGCTTCTTGGAAGCAGTACGTTCTCAAGCACAGTTAGATCTGCCAGAAGGTTAGAGAATTGAAAGATGAACCCGAGCTTTGAGTTTCTAAATGAGGAAAGCTTGCTGTCGCTCAGCTTTGTAGTGTTTACACCGTCTACGAATACCTTCCCGCTTGTAGGTTTGTCAAGCAATCCAATCATATTTAGTAATGTGGATTTGCCAGAACCTGAACTTCCGACAATCAGTAAAAACTCTCCTTTTTTTACTGTGAATGATATGTCTCTGAGTGCATGCACTTGGGTATCTCCCTCTCCGTAGATTTTGTTCAGGTCTTTGACTTCCAATACCATATCAGACATAACGCATTGCCTCCACAGGTTGAAGTTTCGTGGCCTTGAATGATGGATATACTGAAGCCATCACGGCAAGACCAAACGCCATAAGAGCAGTCTGGATAATTTTAGGCCAATCATAGCTTACCTCTAAAGGTATACTGCCTTGGAAGGACATTTTTGATTCCTTTGCATAAAATGTGTATCCCAGACCCATGGCAGTTCCCACGCTTGCACCCATAGCGCCAATAATCATGCCTTGTACTATGAATATAATTAGAATGTCCTTTCTTTTGGCCCCTATGGCTCGCATGATTCCGACCTCGCGTGTCTTGCTTGACACCAGCATCATCTGAATTGTCACTACGGCAAAAGCAGATGACATCATACCAAAGTACCCAATCATGTTGATCATCGCGATTCCTGAACGGAAACCGCTTAAGGCTTGCTCTGCGGATTCTTCTATTGTCTCTGCAATAAAATCATCATTTGGAAACGTCGTCAGAAAGTAGTTCTTTACTTCATCGGCTTTTTTTCTATCGTTTAGCTTGACTAGAATTTCTCCAGTTTCCCCTTGCCGTTCCATCATGTCACGCAATGTGTCAATATGGATTATGATGCTAGTATCCAAGCCCTGTCCTCCAGGTGAGCGTACTATTCCAGAAACAAGAAATTGTCGTACCCTGTCAACTCCGAATCTGTCAGTTATTTTGATCTTTATTACATCACCTACCTGCAAGTCTCCAAGATCACGTGCAACTGATGATCCTAGTACCACGGAATTTCTTGAGAAGACGTACTGTCCGTCAATTACGGTTTGATATACTGTAGATACTCGTGGGTCACGGAAAGGATCGACTCCGACTACTGGAACTCTAAACTCTTCCACTCGCACGCCCCATTTTGTAGAGTTTATTGAAGCGCTTGATTGCATTCTTGGCGATGCAGCTTCTACATATGGTATACGCTCAAACCAGTTTACCAAAAATATGTCGGATTTTGTGATAAAGGATTCTTCGTCTGTTACTCTTACATCACCAAAGCGATAATCTGATAGATCCCTGATGATTGCATCGTATAATCCCTGAAATATTACAAAATTGACATGTATTACTAGAATTCCAATTGAGACTGCAAGAACAGCGCCGATCAGACTGCCCTTTTTGTTGGCCAGCATTCTTTTGGCCAGCTGTATCCTATAGTCCACAGAGATACTAAAATAGTCTGATATTTAATGTATTAGCTATAAATTTTGAATATTTCAGACATTTTTATAAAAGAATAGTATTCTTTAATAAGAAACTGATGCCTAATCATGACAAATTGGACAATATAGACTTGAAAATCCTTAGTTCTCTGCTTGATAACTGTCGCGAGTCAGACAGGCAAATTGGCAATAAAATAGGAATTTCCGGGAATGCTGTAAAATCAAGAATCGCACGCATGATTGAGAACAGGATTATAGAAAACTTTGCATTAAAAATAGAACCAACGGTTTTGGGATACAATGTTTTGTATGTGGTTACGACGGGTCAAGATGTGGCCAAAATTTTAAAACAGGTCGGACTGATAGGCGAGCCGTTCTTTGTGGTTCCATGTGTTGGAGGGATCACTGTCTGTGCCATTGTTGTAAAAGAGGATGTGGAACAGAAAATAGAGCTGGCCAAAAATCTTATGCGCGATGTAAGAATATTGAACATTTTTGAAGCTGAAAATCCCGGCATACGATCTGATCTTACAAAGACGGATCTTGAGATTATTCGTTATTTGATGAAAGATCCTCAGCTGAAGATTGAAGATCTATCAAAGCTTACCAAGCTATCCACTAAGACGATAACCAGATCGTTAAAGAAATTACAGGATGATGAAGCCATACAGTTCACATTAGTTTATGATCCGGAAAAATTTGGTCAGTACATACCTTTTGCAGTATTGGTATGGATAAAAGACGATCTTGTCAGCACCATGAATCAGTTAAAAAAGAGTTTTTCTAGTGCGTTTTTACAAAAACCGTTCATTGCAAAGAATCAGATTGTGTTATTCTGTTATAGTAACAACATATTCGAATTGGATAACATAACACAGAAGATCCGTAGTGTGAATGGAGTGGCCACCGCAGATCTGTTCATACCAAGACAGATTATTTTGCCGCAGAGATGGATAAACAATGCAATAAAGACCGCAGAGGCATCGAACAGACTACATCTGACATATCAAAGTGTAAAATAGTTGCGATTTGTCAAGTAACCACGCTAAAAGATTCACGAATTTATAGAGTTTTTATATAAATTTTGATTAGAAAAAAAGTCTTGAAAAAACCTTGTTAGAATTTCCAATAATTTGAAAATTAGATGAATTTAATAAAAAAAATCGTCAAATTACACAAGCTCCATACTTTAAACAATGAGCTGTGAAAAAATCGATTCATTATTTTAAGGTAGAAAATACGGACGGCCAAAAAATGAGATTTTTCCTTCTGATTTTCATGCTTGCAGGCATAGTTGGTATTGCAGACGCTCAAACGGCCGAAAAACTCGTTATTAGTGTACATATGGAAACTGACGTAACCCCCAGTATTACCGGTACCATCAAAGGGAAACAAATGCAACCGATAGAAGGAGCCACTGTGCAGATTAATACTCCATTCGGAACTGCCGAGACAACCACCAATAACAACGGCGTATTTGTATATGAGCTGCCAAGCATGCCAGAAGAAAACAAGTTTACGGTAAGCATAAAAGCTTACAAAGACGGCTACCAGACAAGTTATGCAAACACATCATTTTTTGTAAATAATACGGTACAAAATGGAGAGCCAAATGAATATGGATTCAAAGTTGTAACCGCAACCAAGCTAAGAGAGGATCCTACGGCGTTGAAAATTATTGAAAGCATAGAACAAAACAAACAGAAGGAAGCACAGATGCAAAAAAAGCTAAAGGAAATTGAGGAGCGACAGAAGATGCTTGCAGAACAACGTGAGCTAGCTAATATCGCATTGTTAAATGATCTACAGGAATGGATAGACCAGTTTGATCCATTCAAACCACGAAATGTATTTGCGGCTTTTGTATCACAGATTGACGCTACCGTTCAAGACATTTATTGGGGCCAATTCAACTTTACCGAGGCCAAGACAAGAGAAGGGCTTCTTGCAATGCAGCAGGTACTAGATAGTAATGGAACCGCACATGATGCAAGGAAGGCGTTTTATGAAAAAGCGGCCATCAAACAATCAGATATGCACAAGGTGAATAACGAGTTGAACATCAAATATGGAAGAAATCACACAGATCCTGTAGACTAGACAGTCATAGAGACATATTAAGTGGAATTATCTTTTAGAAAAACGGATGAAAAAGAAGACCATCTATGATGGAAAGATCTTGGGCCTTTCAATATACGAACTGTCAGTAAATGGCAGAAAGATAAAGCGAGAGGTCATAGAACACCGTGGCGCTGCTGCAATACTTGCCTTTGATGAGACAGGTAAAGTGCTTTTGGTGAAACAGCACAGATTTCCACACGGATACGTGCTTGAGATTCCTGCAGGTACTCTAGAAAAGGGCGAAAAACCACTTGAATGCGCCATGAGAGAAATTCAGGAAGAGACTGGACATGTAGCAAAGAAGATGAAACACTTTCTTACGTATTATCCATCAGTAGGATACAACAAGGAGGCAATACACTGCTTTGTGGCAGAAAACGTAAGGAAGATCAGCGGTCAGGCGCTAGACGATGACGAGATAATGTCAGTGGTCAAGATGGACATGAAAAAATTGGTCAACATGATAAAACAGGGAAAAATCATAGATTCCAAAACAATATGTGCCGTGCTGACTTTTCTGGCAAAAAAAGGTAAGATCTAGTAATATACAGGTTTAACAAGATCTGCGATATCTGCCCACGATCTTGACACACGCTCGAACATGTAGATAAGATCAAGAAAGTCTATCTGCAACTGATTTTTTTGTTCTATTGATGATCTGATATCGGAGATCTTTTTCTGGAATTTTCTATATCCTGATATTGCCTCGATTGCAAGATGCCTGTCTTGTGCAATAAATGCATCAATTGATTTTTTGTGTATTGCTTCAATATCTTTTGTTATATCATAAATTTTCTTCAAATCAGATCTTGTCAGAGTTGTGTTTAGTACGGAATTTGCGATTTCCACTATTGTATCGCTGGCAGTCTCAAGTACGTTGGCAGCTATTCTGTAGTCTAGAACATCTATGTTCTCAAGTCTGAATGCAGATGCCAGACGGTTATCTATCATCGTACTACGTATAAGCCTGACAAGCAGAAAGTACTGTCTGTCCACTTCATCATCTCTATTTGACATGGTCTGTAGATTTGATCTATCATCTGATGTTAGTGCGACCAAAACATCGTTGAACATTCCAAGTGCGATCGAGCTTATTCGTTTTAGGATCTTTTCAGGACTTAGAGTTGTTGCATCCAAAAGAAACTGCACGTTGATGTTAGAAGAATCTTCTTCGACTATCTCCATGCCTACCAATCTTCTCATTGAATTTCGAATTTTTTCACGATCCTCCACAGGTATTATCGACTTGCCTTTGATTCTGATGATATCATATCCGAGCAAATACGCCCCAGTTATGTCCGCCACAATGTTCTCATTTTCTGGTAGCGGATATGAGATCACCACCTCTTTTGACGGTCTTTCCGTCTTGTTTGCAGTGATGGATATTGTGTTCTCGTTTGTTTCTAGTTCGATTTCCATGCTTTTGTCAAGCTTGTGTGCTTCAACCCATTCCTTGGGAAGAGAAACAAGTATGCTGCTTCCTATTCTTTGTAGGCGTCTGATGAATTTAGTCAATTTAAATCAATTTAATTAATTTAAGCCATATTCTTATATTTTTATTCAAATTTAAATTCGGATCAGATGAGAGGGGTTGCATTCTCACCGGCACATGTAACTGGATTCTTCAAGGCAGAGGTAAACAGGGAGCTGAGGCCTGAATTTCAGGGCTCAATAGGTGCAGGTTTTTCAATACAGACAGGGGTGACTACCACGGTTAGCGTTGAAGATGCCGAATTCTCCGATTTTAGTATTTCAGTTAGCGGCTACAAGCCTGACAATACCCAAGTATCAGAATTTGTAATCAGAGAATTCCTAAGACATGTTAACGGAAATTATTTTGTGCATGTAAATCATGAGATCAAAGTGCCGGTAGGCTACGGACTGGGTTGTTCTGCCGCTGTTGCATTATCATTGTCATATGCATTAAACCAGGCATTCAATATGGGATTCTCAAAGGAACAGTTGGGGCAGATAGCACACAAGGCTGAAGTTATGTGCCAAACAGGACTTGGTGACGTTCTTGCATCATATCATGGAGGATTTGAAATCAGGGTAAAGGAGGGCGCCCCGGGTATAGGTCAGCTAAAAAAACTACCTATTGGCGCATATTCAGCGGTCATGATCTGTTTTTCGTCTATTTCTACAAAACAATTCCTAAAGGAACGATTATCGTCAATAAACGGTCTTGGTGGGAAAATGGTCACTAGTCTTGAAAAGACTCATAGTATCGACGAATTCCATGATCATTCCGTAGAATTTGCAAAATATGTAAACATCATAACTCCCAGAATGCAACAAGTAATAGATGATCTTAGGGCAAATGGGATAAGATGTGGAGTTGCGTTGTTTGGTGAAACAATTTTCAGTCTTGTTCCACCAGAACAAGAAGATATGGTCATTAATGTATTGGACAAGTATTCAGATGGCATTATTATCAAGTCAAAAATTGACGATTCTGGGGCAAGATTGTTAGGCAAATGAAATCACCAATTCCAAAATCCCATCCCCGGGCCCAATCACTATACATTAGGGAGAAGCTTGTGGCCGCATTCGATGATGGATTGGTCGCTAAAGAGGGCCTGATGGCTCATGGCAGAGGTGAGGCGTTTGATTACCTGCTGGGAGAGAAAACTGCAAGGAGTGCAAAAAAGGCAACAAAGGCTGCAGCTTTTATGCTAATGCACGCACAGAATCCTGTAATTTCTGTAAATGGGAATGTTGCAGGACTGTGCCCTAAGGAAATAGTGCAATTGGCCAAGGCAACGGAAGCAAAAATCGAGGTGAATTTGTTTTATTCAAGCGAGGAAAGAAAGCGGAAGATCCACCGAGTGCTGAAAAAGAACGGCGCAGTACAAATTTTGGGGTTAAATAAGAAAAACTCTATCCGCATTTCCGGCCTAGATAGCGCCAGAAGGATTGTGGATGTGAATGGGATTTATTCAGCTGACGTGGTTTTAGTTCCGCTAGAAGATGGAGATAGAACACAGGCTCTCAAGAATGCAGGAAAAAAAGTGATTACCTTTGATCTCAATCCTTTGTCAAGAACGGCACAGACAGCGGATATTACAATAGTGGACAACATAGTACGTGGAATTAGAAATCTGATTTTAGAATGCAGGAAAAATCAGTCGAAAGTAAAATTCGACAACAAGAAGAATCTCTCTGATGCCATACTTGAGATACGAGACAACTTGACAAGGAAGGCCAACCATGCATAAATCAGTTAAGGACATAATCGAAAAGAAAAAGCTAGGACAGAAAATATCTGTAATTACGGCATATGATTATACCTTAGCATCTCTGTGTGAGAGGACAGGCATAGACATCCTGTTGGTAGGTGACAGTGCAGGCATGGTGATGCTAGGTTATGAGAATACGGTACCAGTAACTATGGAGCAGATGATCATGTTTACAGAAGCAGTAGCACGCGCAAGACAGAGCTCACTAGTTGTGGCCGACATGCCATTTATGTCGTATCAGGCAAGCATTTCTGATGCCATCGCAAATTCCGGCAGATTGGTCAAGGCTGGAGCAGATGCTGTAAAGTTGGAAGGCGGAAAGGTTGTTTCCAAGACCATATCTGCAATAGTAGAGACAGGCATTCCTGTGATGGGACATATAGGATTCCAGCCTCAAACTACCACCCTATCACAAGGCTACAAGGTACAGGGAAAGACAGAAGAGACGGCAGTCACACTAATTGAGGATGCAAAAGCACTAGAAGAAGCAGGAGTCTTTTCAATCGTCTTAGAAATGGTAACAGCTGAGGTTGCCAAGATAATCTCAGAGTCGGTTTCTATTCCGATTATAGGTATAGGATCAGGAAGGTTTTGTGATGGCCAAGTGTTAGTGATTCATGATATGCTAGGAATGTATGAAAAAATAAAGCCTAAATTCGTAAAACAGTATCTTTCTTTATCAGAGCAGATAACAAAGGCAGTTACAAGCTACAAGTCAGAGGTGGAATCAGGCAAATTTCCTGCAGAAGAGAACTGGTTCTCCATGGATAGAGTCGAGCTTGACAAGTTGATTAGGAAAATTGGAAGCTAAGAGAAAACATCCATCATTGGATATAGTAGAATCGTACGGAACGCATCTGTCAGGCAAGAAAATCATTTTATGTGTGGCCGGAAGTGTTGCTGCATACAAGTCAATTGAACTTGCAAGACTTCTTATGAGACACGGTGCACATGTTACTTGCGTTGCAAGTCAAGCTGTAACAAAGCTTATCCAGCCTGATTATTTTAAATGGGCCACAGGGAATGCAGTGATTACCAAGCTTACTGGAGATCTTGAACACATCAAGCTTGCCGACTATGGACAGGCAGATCTCATCCTAGTGTATCCAGCTACTGCTAACACTTTGGGCAAGCTTGCAAACGGAATTGATGATACACCTGTATCAACCGTATTAACTGTGGGTTTTGGGGCCAAAATTCCAATAATAATGGCGTTGGCCATGCATAAAGCGATGTATGAAAATGCCGCAGTCCTCCGCAACATGAAATTCCTCAAAGACAAAATAGAGTTCATAACACCAAACATGGTAGAAGGAAAAGCAAAGGCGGCCGAACCAGAGGGTGTTTTAGAATATGTGCTACAAAAATTTGGTCACTCGTCTATCCTTTCAGGTAAACGGATACTGATCACAGCCGGTCCAACTGTTGAGCCTATTGATCCCATACGTGTCATCACCAACCAGAGCACAGGCGCGACAGGAATACTGCTTGCAAGAGAGATGATTTCTGCTGGAGCATCTGTCACACTTGTTTACGGTCCAGGCATGGAAGAACCCCCGAAAGGAGCCAAAGTCATACGTGTGCGAACCGTAAACCAGATGTTTGATGCCGTAAAAGGACAGTTGAGAAGGAAATTCGATATAGTGATCATGGCTGCAGCAGCTGCGGATTATACGCTAACTCCGAATAAAGCCAAAATTAAGAGTGCAAAAAAAGAGCTGATAATAAGACTACAAAAGGCCCCGAAAATAATTGATCATGTGAAAAAAATGCAAAATGACGTTTTTCTGGTGGGATTCAAAGCGGAAGCAAACGTTCCCCTTAAACTTCTCATAGACTCTTCAAAGAAGAAGATGAGAGAATCAAATGCAGATCTGATAGTTGCAAATGATGTAGGTACAGAATATCAAAGAAATCCCCGCTTAAACAGGGTTCTTATCATAGATAGCTCAGGAAAGGTAAAGAGATCTGCACGAAAAGAAAAATCTGAGATTGTCAGATTCATACGAAAACACATAGAAAGGAAATTAGAAGCTAGTATTTGATTTTCCGTAATATTTCATGATTTGTTTTTATTCGATAAAGTGTACAATACTATGTGAAACACCACATTAGGATTGCCCCGCCCGGACCGAAAGCATCAAGGATTATCGAGATTACAAAAAAGCACACGTATGATTCAACTTTTGTCTATCCACTAGTGATAAAGGGTGGTCATGACTGCGTTATTGAAGATGTAGACGGCAACGAGTTCCTAGATTTTACATCAAATGTGGGCTCTTGTCCTTTAGGATACTCTCACCCAGAGATTCTACAGGTTCTAAAAGAATACTCTAATAATGGAGCCCATAAGATTGCAGGACAAGATTTTTACTCGGAAGAGCACGCTGCATTAGCAGAGAGATTAGTATCAATCCTGCCTAGAGGTTTCAAAGTGTTTTTGATAAACAGTGGAGCTGAGGCAGTTGAAAACTCGATAAAAATCGCATACCGCAAGATGGGTCCGCTTCCCGGTGTATCTTGTAAAAATGCATTCCATGGAAGAACGCTTGGCGCCCTGACGTTTACTTCAAGCAAGCCAGTACAGAAAACGAACTTCCCTGAGCTTCCCGTGTTGAGAATAAAATTTTGTATAACAGATGACGATCCTGAAATCAATTCTGCAGAAAATATTCTAAAAGAGAATAAGGTGGCTTTCATCATAAGTGAAACGGTTCAGGGGGAAGGTGGGTATTCGATCGCTTCAAAAAAATTCATTCAGAATCTACGAAAGCTTGCTACAAAATATGGCGTACCACTCATCCTAGATGAGGTACAGTCAGGTTTAGGGCATACTGGCAAATGGTGGGCTTTTGAACACTATGGTGTAGAACCAGACATAATGAGTATGGCAAAAGCTCTACAGGTTGGTGCAACCGGATTCCGAGTGGAATTAGAACCCACTGAAAAAGGCGTCATATCAAGCACGTGGGGCGGAGGCGCCAGGATAGATATGGCAGTAGGAGCAAAAACGATACAGGTAATAGAAAAGGAAAAACTGTTAGAAAATGCGATAAAGATGGGCACAGTTTTAAAAAACGGAATTTCTGAATTGTGTGGAAAAAATGGAATAGAGGATGTTCGTGGAATAGGTTTGATGATAGGCATAGAATGCCAGTCAAAGGAAAGGAGAGATGCAGTACTTCTGAGTATGTTCAGACACGGTATATTGGCATTGGGTGCAGGGCAGAAAGCTATCAGAATAATCCCCCCACTCATAATCAATGAAGAGCAGGTAAACGAAGGAATATCAGTAATACATGAATCGTGTAGTGCGCTGTGATTTAGTAAGAACGATATTTGTCTCCTAGTTGATGAAGTGCAATTTTCATTTCCAATACCTCGTTTGCACCTTCATAGATTATTATTGCTCTTGAGTCAAGAAAGTGTCTTGTAACTCGGGTGGTTTTTTTGTATCCTTCGGAACCAAATATTTGTACTGCTCGGTTTGATGAATCAAAGGCACCGTTGCTTGCATGAAATTTGGCAATTGACGCCAAGTTGTCAGCGTTCGATCGTAGTGTTGAATATTGTAGATTTTTTCGGTTGAGTTTGGAAGACCATGATTTTGTTATGACTTTGAATCGTTCTACATAATCGTGTAGTTTTTGGCGCGAATCTGCAGCCTTGTATACGAGCCATCTTGCGCTTTCAAGGTTTATTGCCATTTTTGCAACATGTTGCTGGATTAGCTGTTTTTTTGCTAGCTCAGAGCCATGCTGCCGTCTTTGTTTTGCATAAGATATTGATTCATCCATGCAGTCACGCATAACTCCCAGAGATCCTGCAGCCACGCTCAATCTTCCATCAATAAGCGAAGAAAAGGCGATGTTAAGCCCGTCTCCAAGTTTACCAAGCAGGTTATTTTTTGGAACTACGCAATCCTGCAAAGTGATTTCGGCATTTTTTACTGTTAGCAGGCCCATCTTGTTTTTCATCTCTTTTACAATGAAGCCAGAAGAATCAGAATCAATTAGAAATGCGGATATCTTACCGTCTTTATCTTTTGCAAAAGTTATTATCACTTTGGCAAACGTTCCATTGCCGACCCAATGCTTTTTTCCTTTCAAGATATAGTTATCGCCCTTTTTTACGAATTTTGTTTGTAGTGATGCAGGATCGCTGCCTGCCTCCGGTTCCGTAAGAGCGAATCCCATTACAGACCTACCAGAGACCGTATGTGGTAGATAACGCTTTTTCTGTTCCTCATTTCCCCATCCCTGTAAGACCATTTGGCCTATTGATATGTGTGCAGAAAAGAACGTTCTCAGTGAGCTACCTTCTCTTCCTATTCTTTCCAGAGCGAGCGTGTACGTTGTGATATCAAAACCAAGACCTCCGTACTTTTTTGATATTGGACAACCCAACATTCCAATCTTGGCAAATTCCGGGATTACCAGTTCGTTTAGTTTTTCTTCAAGGTATGATTTCTCTTCATTGTCACGAATCTTCTTGCATGCAAGATCAACTTTTTGTAGAAGATCTTTTTGCTTTTGTGTCAGATCAAAATTCATCTGAGATAAATTCGAATACACAGTGCAAAACAGCCGATTTACTATAAAAGCATCTTCATGTTTATCAACTGTAGATCTTCAGATGGGTGTTCTGAAGATAATGAGTACTAGGTATCTGAAAAATCTAGTCTATGTAGCGGATTATCTTTGCCTCGTCCCTGAATTTCAGCTGATTGATTTCATGCATGTCGGACAAATCATTCATTTTCATTAGATTGGAGCTTACAGTGTATAGAACATCTCCAATGTAAAATGACCTGCTGCCCATATAGTAATCATAGCCGGTTGAGTTAAAGTGGGTGATTTTCCCCTTTAATGTAAAACCGTCTACAGTATTTACGTTGAATGCATAAAAGCCTCTCCATATTTTAGGTTCCACATACTGCCTGTTTGGTGCGTAATCATGTTCCTGTTCCCATATCGGTATTGAGAGTATACCTTTTTCCTTGTCAAACAAAAGCGCCTTGTGATCAGAGAGAACTTCCGAGTCGGTTCCTTGTTTTCCTATAGTAACAACATCAAGTTCGACTGGACGTCTGACATCTGTTACGTCAAATAATGAGATTTTAACTCCAAGCGTCTCGATTCCACCGTGCTGGTTTTCCTTTGTTTCCTTGCCTATTCCTATTACATGATTCTGGTCGTATGGATGCAAGTAGTTAGAGTAACCAGGAATCTTTAGTTCCCCAAGCACCTTGGGTGAATCTGTTGAGAGATCTATTACAAAGAACGGATCGATTCTCTTGAATGTTACCATGTAGAGCCTATCATTCATGAATCTGGTAGAATAGATTGATTCGTCAGGTGCAATCTTTTCAAGTGCTCCCACTTGTCTTAGATTGGCATCAAGTACGTACACATTGTTGTACATGTAATTGCGGGTGCCCCAGAATTCTGAAGTTGTGGCAATCCTGAACCTGTTGCCAGATTCATCCATTGAGAACTGGTTGAGTAGTCTGCCAGGAACTTCCGCTTTTGCAACATAAGTGAGGTTTGTGCCATCTATTGCAATTTTATGTACTACTGTCTTGAATGTATCCTGTTGCACTTTTGTATCATAGTCATTTATCGCATTTTGGATTTTTTCAAAAAGAGATGATCTGTCCGATGATGACAATTTGTTGTATGTTTCTTGCAGAATATCAGATACGCGATTCCATTTTTCTTGGTGTGTTAATGTGGAATCTGCCATGACAGCCTTGATTTTATTTTGTGCGTCTTGCGGAAGTGCAGGAACTATGGCATTAAAGAACCTGTCTTGTTCTAGGGTTCTGTAGTAGTTGTATGGAATGTTCTTCTGATATGTGATGTATATGTTGCTCTCCGAGACATAGATTGTTCCTGCGCCACTCATAAGGAAGGTCTCCGCATTTATTGTCTCGTTGAATATGCCAAAAGCAGTAATTGTGTTAAAGTTATAGTATTGTTCTGGATTATCAAAATAAAACACGTCGGGTGTAATCATTATGCCGGAACTTTCGCGTATTAGTGGTACGATTGGTCTTGGATAATTGACGTCGTTTGTAGTAATCAGATAGACACTATCACCAATCATTCGTGCATTGTTATAATAGCCAGTGATAGAGTAATCTTTTAGGATTTTGGGGTTTTCTTTGTCAGTCACATCTATTATTACTGCATGTGAGAGTGATGCGTAAATTTTGGTAGGGGTAAATCCATATTCCGGAATATACTCTGTTTCCTTATAATCTTGATAAAATACCACCAGTCTGTCCTTGTTTAGGAAGATATTCTGAAGTGACTGTCCTTGCGGAATATCAAGTCCTATTTTGAGGATGATTTTTGCAGATTCTGCTGGATATGCTTCGATTATTGTCAGTTTATCTCCAGATACGATGTATGCATATTTGTCATCATTTTTTAGAAAATCTGGCTCATCCACGTTTTGGACTTGGATGTTAGTGGTCGAATATGATGGAAAGTCAGCTCGGCTCGGAGCATTTGCATCATGTGGAGGAAGGGATGGTCTGGGTGTTAGCTGCGAGTCAAGCTCCATCTGGACGCCACTGTTCCATTGTGATCCAGTCCTTACAATACCTCCGTGAACGGGACTTTCATAAATGGCGTATTGATTGTTAAGAGATTGCGCACTCTGAAGGAATTTTGTTAGCTCGTCGTAAGACTCGAATTTTCTTACCTGTTGTGTGTCATCAATGGATACGATCTTTGGCTCATCGAAGATCTGTGGCGGTATTGTGTACGGAGTTTGAGGTTGATTCGACGGGCTTAACGCAATGTATATTCCCAATATTCCTGCTACAGCTATTGCAGTAATTACTCCTATCAATATTTTGATGTTCAATACAACCGAGGCTCCCAGTTGACAGTTAAGGTTTGCGTATATGTCATCTGATCAATTACTAATGAAAATCTATAAGAGGTTTGATTAAATTGAAATTAAACCAAATTATGTTTCGTTGCAGATGGTTTGTGTCTGCTCACGCAGAAATTGTGTCAAATAGTACGCTCCTCCCGCACCCTTGCCAGAAATGCCGGAGCTCTTCCATCCTACAAATGGTTGCGCTTGCACTACAGCCCCTGTAGTTGCGCTCTGTGCCCTGTTCGCATATGTTACACCTGCCTCAATCTTTGAAAAGAACTCGTCGATCTGTTTTTTGTCTTGGCTGAATATGCCGGCAGTGAGTCCATATTCCGAATCGTTTGCTTGCTTGATTGCATCATCAAAGTTCTCAAATTCCTGAACGCATAGGAACGGCAGGAACAGTTCTTCTTTTATCAGATGGTGGTTTTTTGGAAGATCTGTTACAATGGTTGGCTGCACGTAATACCCACGTTGGTATTGCCCATCTTTTAGCACTGAGCCGCCGAAAACTATCTTGCCATCTTTTTTTGCCTCTTCAACTGCCTTTTCATATTTTTTTCTTGCATTCTCGTTAATTACAGGTCCAAGATAGGTATCCTTCTCCCATGGCAGTCCTATTTTGAGTTGCTTTGTTTTTGAGACTAGTCTTTCTAAAAATTGGTTTGCGATATTTTTTTCCACATACACTCTTGAGCAGGCGCTACATTTTTGACCGCCATATCCGAACGCAGCACGCAGGACGCCGTCTGTAGCTTTTTCAAGATCTGCCGAGTTTGTAACTATAACAGGATTCTTACCGCCCATCTCAGAAATGAATGGTTTTGGCAAATCACGTGTAAATGTTCTGAATCCAGAAATGCCAACCTCTTTTGAACCCGTAAATGCAATTCCAGAAACATCTGGGTTTTCAATTATAGCTTGTCCGACAATATTTCCTTTGCCTGTTACCAGATTAATTGCGCCTGCAGGGATTTTTCTATATATTGCATCAACAAATTGGAATGCCGAGATTGGTGTATCGCTTGCAGGTTTGAGTACAACTGTATTTGCAGTGATCAGAGCTCCACTGCTCATGCCTATCGCAATTGCAGACGGGAAATTAAATGGGGGAATTATCCCCCATACGCCGTAAGGCTTTAGAACTGACTGAGTTTTCTCGTTGGGATTTGCGCTTTTTGTGGGTTTTACAAAGCCTTGATTTGTGTCAAGTTGATCAGCATAAAATCGTAGAAAGTCGATTGTTTCGTCAATCTCACCCATAGCCTCCAGTCTGTTCTTGCCGTTTTCCATTGATATGATTGCCGCAAGACGGAATTTTTGTGCGGAGAAATTGTCAGCTAATTGGAAGAATAATTTGACACGTTCTGTGTAATGGGTCTGGCTCCATGAATGAAATGCCTCTTTTGCCGCAAGAATTGCCTGATCCGCATGTTCTTTGGTTGCGAGTGGGAATTTTCCTAGTATGATTGATGTATCTGATGGTGAACGCACTTCGAACGTTTGATCGAATTTAATCTCTTTGCCGTTGATTATAAGCGGGTATGTTTTTCCAAGCTCATTTTTTAATGATTCGAGTGCTTGATCGAATTTTTTATGAAATTCGTCAGTTGTCTTATTTTGTATTGCCTTTAACCACGTGTTTTCATTTTCAATCAACGCATAACATATGCATTATTCCAATAAAATGATTAGCATCAAAAATAGTCAGAGAATAGCTTATAGAAGCTCATCTTCCGGTGCACAGTGTTTGTGAACCCACTTGCCCTGTTCATTTTTAGCGATCTCTTTGCCAGGTGAAATCTTGTCTCCGCATGCTATGCATGAGGTTGCAAATTTTGCTTTCATGATTTCGATACGGAGTAGTTTGATATCAATATCTTTATTGAATGAACGCTAAGCTTTGGTTAGCTTGAATTCATTCAGTCTACAAATATAAGGAAATCATTTTTGCCACTCATCATTGCAGTTTGATTCTGCTGGAAATAGAATACGAACCAGCACAAGTCCACGAGAAGTCAATTTGAGAAAAGTAAGAGAACCTATTTCGCTCAATGAAGCGTTGGATTTGGTAGGAGAGTTTGTTGGAAAAGAACCTACTCAAAAACAACGCGATGTAATCAAAAAAATCCAATACGCAATTGGACTTGGTTACAAAAAGATACTACTATCGGCCCCTACCGGAACTGGGAAATCCTGGATTGCCATGGCCCTCGCATTATATTTTAGATCTGCCACAATTCTTACGTCTACTGTACTCTTACAGGATCAGTACAGAAAAGAGTTTGGTTTTGTCAACACGATACGTGGTAAGAAGCGGTTTTTGTGCGAACAGTCAAATCGTGTCTTTGACTGTACTCAAGGATATTGTAATGATTGTCAATACAAACCGGAATCTGACGCATATACTGTACAAAGACGAGGTACTATAGCAGAGACAATCCAGGGCCATGATATGCCAAGAAAGTGTCAATATTACGACCAAATAGAAATCGGCAAGAGGGCTAGTTTTGCAGTGTATTCGTACGCATCGTACCTATCCCATCTTTTATCTGATGAAGAGATGCCAAAAAGGAAGCTGCTTGTATGCGATGAGGCTCATGAGCTTGATGAAGAGATATCAAACCAGCTTGCGATAAATCTTTCCGGGTTTTATGGTGCCATACTTGGAGTCGACATGCCAAAATTTTCAACCACGTCAAGACTAGAATCGATTAAAAATTATGTAGATTCTATTTCCGAGAGCTACAAGATGCGTGAGGCCATCATAAAAGTATGTGCGGAACACACATTAGAATTGCAATCAGAGCAGCATATCAAAAAACACGCAAGCTGCTTAAAACACGGTTTGAAAATGAAAACTGATTGTGCAAGCTGTTCTAAGGTTCGGGAATACATAAAAAGCAAGGAATTTTTAAAATGCAAAGATCATGTAAGTTGTAAAAACGATCATAGATTTGTAAACCATTTTGTTTTGAATGATTTGAAAAATTATTCTACAAAAATAAAAACATTACAAAAAGGACTGCATTCATCAGACCAGAATTATATCATAACAGATATTCAATCAAAAGATGATAAATCGCATAACTTTGATGAAGTGACAATAAAGCCATGGAAGATAGATTGGTTTATTGAAGATCTCACATCCGGTTTTGATTTGACAGTGTTCATGTCGGCGACAATTAATCTTGAGCTTTTTTGCAAGGAGACTGGATTTAAGGAAAATGAAGTATATTTTATCGATGAGGATTCCAATATCCCTATTCAGAACAGGAAGATCATATTTTTGAAGACAGACTATGTTGAGGCATCAGATGCTCTCTCAAACAGCATTATATCACAAATTGAGGCTATTTTGAAAATAAGATCAGAGCAGCGTGGAGTGATTTTGCTTACAAGTTACTCTCAAATGGAGCACATATTGCAAAACATCTCAGATGAGAATAAAAAAAGACTTTTACCGATTTTTAGGGGTCAGGACAAATATGAGATACTGGAATCGCATAAAAGCTCAAAAAACTCCGTTCTCATCTCACCTGGACTAGAATCTGGTGTGAACCTTCCAGATGACGACAGCAGATTTCAGATCATTGTAAAAGCTCCATACTATCCAACAGTAGACGACCTACGTATGAAGAAGATATATGATTCAGAGTCAGACCACCGTAGATACTTTCTAAAATCCGCATATCGTCTTTTGCAGATGGCAGGCAGAAGCGTCAGACACATGCAAGATTACGCCACAACTTATGTACTAGATTCCAAGGCCGAGAGGATGATCTATTACCAGAAAAAAGATCTTCCAAAATGGTTTATTGAGGCCTGTGAGGGAGTTTCAAAGTAAATCTTTCTTCAAAAGATAAAATGGCATCATTTTATTGACAGTCTTTGCTCTAAGATCAACAGGATCTGAAACAAGTATTTGGATTTTTCTTGCTTTCAGAAGATATCCTTTATTTTGAATAAATTTGATAATTTCCTGTATTGCAGATGTTGTGCCTTGCAGATATCCAAGCTGCACTATGCAATCATCAATATTAGATTTGTTCCATATTCCAATTGCATTTTTGTATGCAATTATTCTTCCATTTCTGACAAGTCGTCTTATTATGTGCCGGTCAAGCTCGTACCATCTCCAAGATTCTGTAAACGTCTGAAAAGCAAATTCTTTCACGCAAGTTGGATTTGAGACTGTGATTGCTTTAGATTTTCTTTTTCTAGGTTTAGCATAGTACAGCCACCATCTGCTCTCAATTATGTATCCAAGGGATTTTGCCATCTTTAGAGATTTTCTATTTTCTTGTGCTATTAGCATCCGTGACACAGTGCAGTTTCTACGTTTGGCAATTTTTTCAGAGTATCTTACGAGCCTGCTTGCAAGGCCTCTGCGCCTAAAACTAGGATTTACTCGCAATCCTTCAATCCAGATTTGATTTTTTAGGAAATCATGGTGACACATGCCCAGCGGCTCGTTATCATTTTCAATTACGGTCAATCCTCCATCCTTTAACCACGCATCCCAGACGGATGGGATATAGTCACCCCAAGAAAATGTGTCTTGACAAAATTTCAATATTGATTCTTTATCGCTCGTCTTTGCTTTACGAATTCGCAATAGCACCTATATCCACTATGAGGTCACTTATGTTTGATTATTTGTTTCAATCATATAAAAAAAGCAAGTACAATTCCTACGAGATTGTTAAATACAAAATAGCAGCCATGCGAAGCTGAATTGGACCCTAGGAGAGGGCAGCTACTACCTTCAATTCTAGTATTGATGCCAATACTGTTTGTTACGGTTCCAGTATTTGCCGAAGAGATCATAACACTAGAAACTGACGCAGAGGCATATTTTACAGGTGATGTGATGATAATTTCAGGACATGTGCCGAACTGGAAAATGCCAGTTATTGCAATGAGCATATTTGATCCAGACGGAGACATTCTGTCTGCAAACAATGTAGAAATAGAAAACGATGGCACGTTTACTAGAATAGTTACGCTTGATTCTCCTTTTTATGACAAGACAGGCATTTATCTGATTACGGTAGATTATGGCAAGAACAGTGCATTTACTGTTTTTGAGGTATTTTCAGATCAGACTAATAATGAGCCAGTATTACCACCTTCAAAGATAATACCTGAGGTAACAAGCCTGAAAGCAGATAAGAATTCATACCATACTGATGAATTCATTATGATCACTGGAACGGTATCTGCTATTGCAGAACCAACTGTGCTTGTGGGCATTTACAATCCAGACGGTTCTCCTGCCAGCTTTTACACCGCAGAGATAGACCAGAATTTGAATTTTTCAGCCAAATTTTTGGCAAAGAGTGGAATCAACTTCAAAACTTTTGGCACGTATTCTGTCAAGGCACATTATGCAAATACAAAACTGGTCACCACATTTGACTTTCTTGAGACAGCAATGAATGCAGATATCCCAGTGCAAAACGATAAGCCGTCATCTAATGAAACTGTAAGTAATGCCGATAAACAAGTACCGGAAAATACTCCAAAAACCGAAACCGAACCAATTTCAAACAAAGATGGAAAAGAAATCACCCGCCCCATACCTTCAGAAACCAAACCTACAGAGCACAAGTCAGATGTTGGAATTGAGGATGATTTCAGATATGCCGACAATCTAACTGTTCATGATGAAGAGTTAGGCAAGATGCTAAATGAGATCACGCTGAACTGTGATACGAGTGAATTCAGAGACTCCTTGGTGTACTATGACGGCATGGGTCCTGCATTGATGAGGTTATGTAAGTATGAGCAGGCAATATCTTATTTTGATGCTGCTCTCCTAATCACTCCAAATCGAGCGGAGATTTACTCAAACAAAGGTTCTGCTCTTGCAAAGCTTGGTCAATACAGTAATGCAATTGCATATTATGATGCCGCATTGGAAATTGATCCAAAGTTCATACCAGCTCTTAATAACAAGGCAAATTTGCTAATGCACCTTGGCAGTGTTGATGATGCGATTTCAACGTACAGAAAGGTTCTTGCTATAGACCCCAACTATTCTGTGACACTGACCAATCTGGAAAGAGCGCAATCCAAACAATCAGAGACAATCATGGTCAAGGCGCAAATTGCAGAACAAATAGAAGAACCCGTTTTAATTGAATACGAGCCGGAGCCAGAAATGCGTGAGCAGATTGTAGAAAAGACCGAACAGGGTATTTTAGAACAAATAGGAAGTGTCTTTTCCACTATTGGCATAATTTTTGGCCTTGTGAGATAGATATTATCCCAGTTTGGTTGTCTGTTCATTTCAGAATCATAACAGGTTATAGATTTACGGTCAGGATCTCAATTATGGAAAGCAAATGTAGAGCCTGTGGAAGGCCTTTGATTGGTATGCCGACTGATACAAGATACTGTTCAATTGAATGTACGTATGGCCTGCCAAACTTCAAAGAAGAAGTTGCTGTCTACCCCTAGAATGTCTTGCCAGAACTATTTTCTGTGGGTTTAACAGGTTGTGCGGATCAAACTCGTTTTTAAGTTTGTAAAATAGCTCGTATGTCCTGTGTCCATATTGCATTCTAACGAATTTTGTGCGGGCGATGCCATCACCGTGCTCGCCAGTTATGGTCCCTTTCATGGTTATGACCTGAGTAAAGAACTCTTTGGCAATGGTGTTGATAGTTTTTTTGCATTTGTTTTTGGATGCAAGACGTATGTGGATATTCCCATTTCCTGCATGACCATACATTACCAATCTGACGCCATATCTTCTTGCTGTTTTTTCTGCAAGCAATAGAAGGTCAGCTAGACTATGCAGGGGAACCGTAGCATCCTCAATTATATGAGGAAGTGTTTTGCTGGAAAGAAGATTTTTCAGGCTAAAATATAATGCCGAATTTCTGGCTGTCCACCATTTTGCTATGGATTTTTTGTCGCTAAACTTGTAAAGAATTTGTCCTGCTATTATATTTGATAACAAGGAAACATTCCTTCCTGTATTGGCATCAAACTCTACATACAAGAGGCATTTTATTTCATGTGGAAATCTGGCTGTAATATTCTTCATTGTGTTATGATCGACAAATTCTAGAGCAGATGGTCTAAGCTTTACGATTTTCTGGCAGTCAATAGCTGCTTCTTTTATGGATTCATATCCTAAGATGACAAGTATTCTTTTCTTTGGAAGATCATATATACGCAGTTTTGCAGATACAACAATTCCAAGAGTCCCTTCTGATGCAGCAATTATTTTTTGGGTTTCCGAGATATTGGAAACAGCATCAAGTCTGTATCCGCATGAATTTTTTGATACTTGAGGATATTTTTGTCTGTCAACCTGCCTTGCCAGTTTGACTACTGATTGCGCAAGTCTTGTTCTTGATGGAAGCTTAAGCATCTTGCCGCTTGCCGTTATCATTGTAACTTCAAGAAGATTGTCTATCGTGCTGCCATATTTAAGAGACCTACTTCCGCTGGCGTTAGTTCCAATCATGCCTCCTATTGTACAATACGGTCCAACCGATGGATTGGGTCCAAGAAATTTTCCGTGTTTTTCCAGAATTTGATCTAATCTTCCTTTGTGGACACCAGCTCCGACTTCCACATGATTTTGAAAAATCCTAATTCTATCAAGGTTACGCAAGTCAATTATTATTCCGCTGTTGAGAGCACTTCCGACCAGCCCCGTGCCACCCCCACGTGGAGTTACTGAAAGTTTGTTTTTAGTTGCAAACAATAGCGTCTTGATTATGTCTTTGATTGTTTTTGGAACAACCACGAGAGAAGGTCTTATCTGATATAGGCTAGAATCTACCGAATAGTTTTCAAGTGTTTGCCTGTCCGAGAAAACCCTGCCCCGTATGCTCCTTTGCAGTACCTCTACATTCATGGTCTATTTTGAGTCTGTCCTCTATTCAAATTTTCATCGTAGACTTGCAAGAAGGCATGCCGCAAAGCGGGGTACATTATGATATAATTGCATACGTAACTCAATGCATGTCAACCATACAAATCGTAAAAGGGCAGCCCGAGCCTGCAAAGAATCTGGTCAAAGCATCACCAGTAAAAAAGGGCGCAAATGCTTCAGGAACACGTCTTGACTTACCAACCAATGTAACCATAACAGGCAAGGATCTGATAGGCCTTACTTGGATGCTGCTAGAGGATGACTATTGATACGTAGCATTCATGGTCTACTCAGATCGATAAAAAAGAACGGCCATTTGGAGTTTGATCTAGATATTCTAGAATCACTAAAGTAAAATGAGAATCTTTTTAACAAATTTTGACCATAGAATACTGCCAAATGGATTTTGAGCATCTGTTGGATAGGATAATGGATCTTGACGAAAATATCAGGCACGCACGAATATGCGATATGAATGCAAATGTTGTCTGTTCTGCAAAAAGAAGGGATGTAACAAATCTACTTACAGAGGAAGAAACCCAAGAATCGCTAAAGTACTCGGTGAATTCTTGGAAGATCAGGGCAAAGCTTGCACACAAGATAGGGAAAGGAAGGTATGTGCTTGCAGTATACGATAAGCTAAGGCGAGTCACCATGCCGCTTGGTGATGCACATTTGCTTTTGGTTAGCATAGATAACAAGGGCGGACAAATGGACATTATCGAGAAACTTGAGAACGAATTACACGGTGACTATACCCACTATTAAGATGATAGGTTAGGACCAGAAGCGTCTCCCTACTGGATATGCCGCTACGTGAAATTCAAACCCTTCCTTAAATATAATTTCGACGTATAATATGCGGCGAAACGAGGATACTCAGATTGAGCTCGTCCGTAGGTGAACGGATAGGATCCAAAAGTCTGAGGAATGCATTGGATTACCATGCCGCTGCATTCTACGCCCAAATTGCCCCCCGGCATTGGGTTGTACCATTTCCTCGTCGTCGCACTCTAAAACACTTTTTATCCAAAAGTTTTGACCAAAGATTTCCAGTGTCAACGCAGGATGACGATTTGTGTAGTCAGTTACCAGAGGCCGCCATCGCCGCTTCCAGGTTCCATCTTTTTGGCAGGCAGGTGTCCGTGTGCTTTTTTGATATGTCTTTGCAGGCGTTCAGGATCATGTAATTCTAATCCGCATGTTTTGCATTTTGTTTCCTTTGCATCGTCCTTTTTGTTAAATAGACCCATTACTCAACCAGATCTAAAAATCCATTATAAAAGCTCTGTTCAACATTTTGAATATTGTCATAAAATGAATAAAAAATGGCGCATAAGCGCCTCTAGAAAGCAGACACGTAACCAAATGAGAGCATCAGCACAGATAAAGCTCCCATTACAGCTACGGTATATTTTGCGGTTAGGCTCTTAATGGGATTTTTTATCATGATGTATAATTAATTGGAAAAATTTTTAAAAATTTTTCAGCTTTTTAGCTTAGCTATCAGCTTTTAATTAGATTTGATCATTCCAGATAAATAAAGTCGGTGTAGTTTCACATGATATGCCTTTTGTATTTTGTCCAAAATGTGGCTCGCATTTGGAAATTCAGGATATAACAGATGATGGAGTGGACAAGAAGGAATTGTATTGCACCAAATGTGAGTTCAGAAAGACTTATGGTCCAAGTTAGAGATTAGGCAGTTTTTACCAGACATCATCCACTTCGTCTAATTCCTTGTAATCCACCGGTTGCTCTCTTCTTATAATTTTCAGTCTGGAAATATCCCTATCAAAGAAAAGATCTGCCGTCCAGTCAAGTATGACTCTGAGTCTTTTGTTCAGTTTTGGAATCTTGCGAAGATACACCGTTCTCCAGATCCACCATGCTACTATCCCATAAATATTCAGGCCGCCTAGCTGCGCAATCGCAGTTCTTTTGCCTATGATCGCCATCTGACCCTTTGACACATAATCTATCTTTTTCCTCTTGTGTCCCTTGATGTCAGCATATAGATTGTATGCAGCAATCTTTGCCTCAGCTTCTGCGTTCTGGGCAGTTGGCGGGTATGGTTTTCCCGTGTTCGGATCAATTGTAAGTGAGCAGTCCCCTACAACAAACGTTCCGGCAAAGTCTGGTACCTCAAGATATTCATTTACAATTACTCTACCCCTGTCAGTCTTAAAAGAAGAGTTTTTGATTGTATCCACAGGTGTAACACCAGCTGTCCATATCAACGTCTTGGTCTGTATGGAATCAAGAGTGATTTCCTTTACGGGATTTTTTGAAGGATCTGTGGCGTTTTTTATTATCACTTCAGAACCGTCAAAGTTGACCACAAGTGTGTTAAGTCTTATCTCGATCCCCCTCTGTATCAGTTTGTCGCGTGTGAATTTGGCAAGCTTGTCTGAGAATCCTGGCAGGACTACAGAGAGAGCTTCAAGAATAATTACTCTGATGTCTTGCTCCAAGATATGCGGATAGTGTTTTTTTGCGTCATGTAAAAAATCTAGCATCTCTCCAGCCGTCTCTATTCCCGCAAAGCCGGCACCTACTACAACAAATGTCAGTAATGATTGTTTGAGTATCGGATCAGTCTCGTTTTCTGCTTGCTCTAGCATGTCTATTATTCGGTTTCGCAACACGACTGCATCATTGAGTGTCTTCATAGTATACGCATAAGTTTCGACCGACTGGTTGCCAAAGAAATTGGTCTGGCTTCCCAGCGCCACAACCAGATAATCATAATCAAGGGAGATACCACGCTTTTCGTTCGTGCCATAAAGTGTAACGCGCTTCCCGTATGGGTCTATGTTCTTGACTCTCCCCTCGTAGAACGTCGCTTTCTTGCATATTGTCCTGATCGGTATTATTATGTGGCGCGTCTCTATCATGCCAGATGCCACCTGAGGCAGCATTGGTGTGAACAAAAGAAAGTTGTCCTCAGATACTAGCACTAGCTCAACGTCAGAATCATGTTTGAAATATGATTCCAGCCTGCGCGTGCATTCTACACCCGCAAAACCACCGCCCAAGACCAGAATTCTTTTCTTTGTCACCTATTTACTTCAAATTCTGTTGATATAATGTTTGATTAGCGATAGCAGGCATGCTGTTACGGTAAGAATTGCAACACCATAATTAAAATATCACAAAAAGACCTATTTTTCATGAAAAAAGAGTATGTCGTAGTGCGTATCGATGCGGCGCCTGACGGGGCACCATATGTAGTGTTATCTTTGTCCCCTACCAAGGATTTTAAGGAAAGTCAATCTTTCCCCCAGTCCCCGTTTGGTTCTGGGGTTATGGGTTTTTCCAACATGGATGACATGATGAAGAGCCTCAACAAGATGCTTTCTGGAGGAGCGTTTGGAATGCCTGGCGGTCTGACTAGCATAAAGCTTGACATGCGTGAATACAAGGACCTTGGCGTGTCAGTTGGCGATAAGGTCTTTCTGGAAATATCAAAAGCAGAGACCCTAGGCGTTTAATTACCTAGATATTTCTGCCCTCAGAACCTCATATGCTTTTGAGGCATCATGTTCCTTTAGGATAAGGATTATGTCATCTTGCGAAAAGTACGCGTTCTGCAGCTCTATCCCGTTATCATGCAGAATTTCTGCCACATATGATACTGCATCAGACCTATTTTGGTCAGCAGATATGCGGATCTTTATTTTTGCAAGACCTGTACTGACTATGTTTTTAGCAGAGGGAAGAGACTCGAACATCCTCCTAATGTCCGCTAGATCCTCAGTTAACACTCTAACCGTCGAGTCGGCCAGCTTGAAAAACTCATAATCAGAATCATACTGTTCAAACTTGCCAAGTATCGAGGCAGGATCATCTTGAATATCACTTGACGAGAACTTGATATCGAGAATGCCGTCAGTTAGTGAAAGCCTTGCGTTTTTGAGCACGGATTCTGTCTTTACATCCTCCTTTTCTACGAACGAATCGGCATATCGCTTGATGGCTACAACTATCGTGTTCAGATTTACGGGGTTGCCTAACTGCTTTTCAACATCAGGTTGAATTTTGACTGCAAGTGCAGTATAGTTGATCACGTCCATTTTCATGCAGTCGTATATGGAACGGTTTCTGGTTATTATCTCGCGAACTACTTCCGGCACAGATAGATTCGATGTTCTCACGATAACATTATCATATGTCATATATAATAGCCTTATGTAATGATATAAACAAATATCATAAAAATTTATATAATGTAATAGATATTACAATCTATAGGTGAATATTACATGTTCTTAGATGAAGAATTCGATAGGCTCTTTCAGAGAATGTCAAGGTCTTTCATGGATTTTGATGATGTCTTTGAGAGTATCAAAAGAGCCGACGGCAAGACCGTAGGACCATATTATTACGGATACACAGTAACCGTTGGGCCTGATGGCAAGCCGCAAGTAAGGGAGTACGGAAACATAAAACCAAGCCTACTGCCGACAGCAGACGCAAGAGAGCCACTGGTTGACACATTGGTGGATGAAAAGGAGGGAGTCCTCAAGTTAGTAGCAGAAATGCCCGGAGTTGAAAAGAACGATATCAAGGTAGTAGTAGAAGGCAATAAGGTAAACATTGACGCAGAAAAGGGAGACAGAAAATACCATACAACCATACCCATCAGAAATAAGATAGATGTTGACTCTGTAAAGGCATCATACACTAACGGAATATTGGAAGTTCAATTCCGACTCAAAAAAGAAGACAAACCAAAGGGTAAGACCGTGGAGGTCTCCTAAATTTTTAGGTGATTAAATGAGCGAGATAATACTAAAAATCGACGAGATATCACAGAGACATGTTGGAAAGGGAATAGCTGTAATTGACCCGAAAATAGTAAAGGATAATGATTGGCACACAGGGCAGATTGTTGAGCTTTTGGCCAACAAGAAGACTCACGTTAAGATCTGGCCGGGATCTGCAGATGATTATGGTTCTGGAATAATACGTATTGATGGATTAACGCGACATAACATAGGGGCAGCTATAGGAGAGAAAGTGCAAGTAAAGACAGTAAATGCCGCCGAAGCCGAGAAAATTGTCTTATCTCCGGTGGAAAAAATGTCGGTGGAAGGCCTACAGGAATACATGTCTACACTTTATGAAGGACATGTTTTTACGACCGGAGATACCGTAATAGTAAACACCCACCTTGGAGGAAAGACCCAGCTTATAGTCACTTCCACTAGCCCATCAAAACCTGTTATTGTTACTCCAAGAACACAGTTCGTACTAGGCTCTATGACACAGGCTATGGACAACACGATTCCAAGAATTACATATGATGACTTGGGTGGTCTTAAAAAGGAGGTACAGAAGATACGCGAGATGGTAGAGCTTCCAATGCGTCATCCAGAGATTTTCGATAAGATCGGCATAGAGGCGCCTAAAGGGGTCTTATTATACGGTCCTCCAGGAACCGGTAAGACATTACTTGCAAAGGCCCTAGCTGGAGAGACAAATGCTCACTTTACGTCTATTTCTGGGCCCGAAATAATGGGCAAATACTATGGGGAATCAGAAGAGAGACTGCGAGAGATATTCAAGCAGGCCGAGGAGAACACACCCAGTATCATCTTTATTGATGAGATTGATTCGATTGCACCAAAACGTGACGAGGTTACAGGAGAGGTAGAAAAAAGAGTCGTATCACAGCTTCTCACGCTAATGGATGGAATGAAATCAAGAGGCAAGGTAGTGGTAATTGCTGCTACAAACAGGCCCGATTCAATAGATCCTGCACTAAGAAGGCCAGGGCGATTTGATAGGGAGATAGAAATTGGAATACCAGATGAAGAGGGACGTCTTGAAATTCTCAACATACACACACGTGGTATGCCAGTTGACGAAAAAGTGAACCTAGAACAGATTGCCAGAATAACGCACGGATTTGTGGGAGCTGATCTTGAAGCATTAGCAAAAGAAGCTGCAATGAGATCACTTAGGAGGATTCTGCCAGAAATCAACTTGGATCAGGAAAAGATTTCCTCCGAGATACTACAAAAGATAAAGATTCTTGATGAGGACTTTAAAGAAGCGCTAAAGGAGGTAAAACCATCCGCATTGAGAGAGGTGCTAGTCGAGATACCGAATGTAACATGGGACGAAGTAGGCGGACTAGAATCGCTCAAGGAAGAATTGAAGGAAGCAGTTGAGTGGCCGTTAAAACACAAGGAAGCATTCAAGTATGTTGACGTATCACCGCCAAAGGGGATTTTGTTGCATGGTCCTCCAGGAACTGGAAAGACTTTGATAGCAAAGGCCCTAGCAAAGATGACCGAGTCCAACTTTATCAGTGTCAAAGGTCCTGAGCTACTATCAAAATGGGTAGGAGAATCCGAGAAGGGAGTACGTGAAGTATTCAGAAAGGCACGACAAGCATCCCCATGTATCATATTCTTTGACGAGATAGATGCCCTTATCCCAAAAAGAGGTGGAGGTGATTCATCGCATGTGACGGAGAGCGTAGTATCCCAAATACTAACCGAAATTGACGGACTTGAAGAGCTGCACGGCGTGTTAGTGATAGGAGCGACAAACAGGCTTGATATCGTTGATTCGGCACTTCTCAGGCCAGGACGATTTGACAGGATCATCGAAGTACCAAGACCTGACGCGGCAGGACGAAAGCATATCTTTGAGATTCACACAAGAAGAAAGCCACTTGCAGAAGATGTGAATATCGACAAGCTTGTAGAAGCTACAGACGGATACACCGGAGCTGAGATTGCTGCCGTATGTAGCAGAGCTGCAATAAGCGCATTGAAACGACATGTTAGTGGGGAAGTGCAATCATACAAAGACATCAAGATAACTCATCAAGACTTGGAAAATGCAATAAAAAAAGTGAGGTCACCTGCAGTTGCAACCTCACTAGCCTAAGATTTTTTTAAAAGTGAGGGCATAGTCCTCAAATCCTAGTTTTTTGTAAAATTTATGAGATGACGTTCTTGCGTATCCTGATTCAAGTCGTATTCTAAAACAATTGTTGCTTTTTGCAATTTTTACACATTGATTGACAAGCTTTCTTCCAACTCCCCTTCCACGGTATTTGGACGATACTATGAGCTCCGGTATGTACATCTCTTTTCCGACCTGGTTTAATCTGTCCATCAGCACAATGCTTACCAGCCCGACTATTTTGGAGTTCTCGCGTGCGACAAGCAGCATCTTGTCTTTATTTGAGATATACGCTACGATCATCTTTTCAAATCGGATTTTTTCTGATTTGTTTGCAGGTGCGGGTCTGCCAAGCTCAACTAGCAGTTCGAGTATTGCATTCATGTGTTTTTTAGATGCGTTTTGGATACTGATCAAGCAAAATGTTGTAGCAGTACGCTTGAATAAAGTATCCTCTAGAGATAGATTATAAAAAGAAATTTTTGATGACTGAACTTAATCGATAAGTTCAGTCCAGCCCTTAACGAAGACTGAATTCTTGTATAGAGGAACTGGTTGACCTACTGTGAAGTCCATTGGTCTCATCCAGAAGATTGCCTTTGTTGGGCAAACGCCAATGCATGCTCCGTCGGAGATGCATCTTTCTGGATAAAAGACAAATGCCTTACCTCTCTTCCAGCCTTCTACTGGTTTTACTCTAAGTACATCTGGTCCCAAGCTTGTGCAGATTTCAACGCAGAGTGCGCATCCAATGCACATTTGTTCACCAATGTCTGGTAAAATTGCTACTGGCATTTTTTATCAAACTAACTACCTTTTGGATCTTAATATAATTTCCCTAAAAATTACCAATTATAACGGCGTTAGGAAATTTTTAACGGTGTTATAGAGTAGAACGCGTCAAGTCGATTTCACATTGCATCCAGATCGAATTGAATTGAGGATTTTGTAAAATTGTTATGATCCACTAGGGACAGTTGGAAATATGATTCTTGTTTTTTTACAGAGATGATATTCATTTTCTCAATTTCAATGACACGTCTTCCAAGAGCTGACAAGATCCATCCTTGGCCTTCCCTGAATTTTGAAATACTGCCAATTAGAATTGTGGATGAACTGTATCTTCCTGCACTGGCAAGCAACATTACCATACTATTGACCAACCTGCCCGCGTCTTTTTGATCTAGCATTGTAAAAAATCCGTTGAGCGAATCAAAAATTACCAGATACTTATTTAACGATATTTTTTCAACGCCTGCTGCCAGATCTTCTTTTATTCTATCAGCTGTTGGAACTATTATTTCTGTGCTCTCACCCTTCTCCAAAATTCCAGATGTTGTATATCCACTGTAGAGCATATCAAAGTCAAAATATAATGTCGGAATCCGCAAGAGCATGGATATTTTGTGAAAAAAATATGTTTTTGCCACGGCATCATCAAATGAGATTGAGTTAAGAGTTTGGCTGGAAAGAATTTTGAGTATTTCTTCGACTGGATGACCCCTCTGATTTTTATGCAACAGCTATGGAGATCCGGTGAGGTATAAAATTAATTTGGATCAAGAGTTTGTTTCTCAGTCGTTTGTCAAGTCAGATAGGATTTATCTGAACAGCGCTTCATCTTCGTTGATTCCCATTCAGAGCATGAAAGCCATGACTGATTTTATGCTTCAATACAATAGTCTTGGTCCCGATTCACTGGATTTTGCAGCAGTATTAACAGAAAAGACCTCTAGGCTCAGAGACACCATATCAAGGCTGGTAGGATGCAGAAAGGAAGAAGTGGTTCTAACTCAGAGCACGACCGAAGGGATTAATTTTGTTGCAAATGGATTAGAGTTTGATAGAGATTCCAACATCGTAATACGGGGAACCACACATGAGCATCATGCAAATTATTTTCCCTGGCTGCGTCTTGGAAAGAAAATACAAATTAGAAATATCAGTCATGATCAGAACGGTTTTTTTCAGATATCAGAATTTGAGAATCTTCTGGATGATAACACAAAACTTGTTGCCCTGAGCCATGCTTTGTATAACACTGGAGCAATACTACCAATAGATACAGTTGGAAAGATTTTAGAAGAAAAAGCAATTCCGTACTTTGTCGACACTGCACAGACAGTAGGTTGTATTGGAGATTATGATTTTGGCAAGGCCAGATATGGGTTTATGGCGTTTAACGGTTACAAGTGGCTTTGTGGCCCTATGGGTATTGGGATATTTGTGTGCAAAAAAGACGTAGCGGCGCTTTTGGAGCCCACATATCTGGCTGGAGAGTCAGCCATAGCTTATGATACGGACAAGCTTGCATACAAGGACATTCCAGACAAGTTTCAAGCAAGTTATAGAAATTTTGTTGCAATTGCAGGACTTGAGAGTTCAATTTCTCTTCTGATGCACATAGGGTTGCAGAATATCAGGGACAAGATAATCAGATTGGCAAATTTAATGAGAGATGAGTTGAGAAAAATTCCAGGCATTACGGTGTACGGGCCTGAGAATCCGCAGGAACGGACAAGCATAGTATCATTTTCCATCGAAGGCCAAAAGTCATCAGATGTAGTCCAGAAACTAGAGAAACAGAATGTGGTTGTTGCTCTGCGCGAGATATCTGAGTTAAAGATTGTGCGTGCTTCTCCGCATTTTTTTAATACCGATTCAGAGATTCAAGCTGTGATTGATAAGATAAGGCGCCTATGATCTTCCCTGTTCTTCTATTACCATCATGGTAAGAGTCGACTGGACTTTGTCGATTTTTCTTATTTTGTTTGTAATTACGCTTCTGAGATGATCTGCGTTGTCTGCCTCTATTTTTACCACAATATCATATATCCCATAGACCCCCTGTACCTCAAATTTGAGCCCCTTTTCAACACTTAGAATTTCCTTTATCTTGGTAACTATTTCTTGATCGGAGCCAAGATCAGAGTTCAGGAGAATGAATGCGATAGGCAAGGTAGAGTTTATTCTAACTGAGATCTATTTAATATATTTGATCATGAAAAAATACTAGTCGGTAGCAAGTATTTTTGTGGAATCAGTAGATCTTACACTTGCAATATCCGAAAAAACTCCCAGTTTTCCTGGCTCACCTGCACCATTTTTCATTCCGTGGGAAGAATTGGGAAAAGATGGCTACAATCTGGAGCTGCTATTTTTGAGCTCTCATGCAGGCACGCATGTAGACGCACCGTTTCACTTTCTACCACGTGGGAAAAAAATCCACCAGTTGGATCCGGGAAGATTTCTGCGCAGCTCAAGGCTCATCAGAATACATGCAGAACCTAACTATGCGATTACAAAGTCTGACATAAAATCCTACGAAAGAGAGTTTGGCAGAATTGAGAACGGCTCAACGATAGTGTTTGCAACAGGATGGAATAGTAATCTTGGTAGATCTGGATTTTTTGAAGAAAATCCCGGGCTTTCTGAGTCGGCTTCCAGATACCTTGTGTCAAAGAAGACGAATCTGGTCGGAATAGACTCTCCTAGTATTGACGTAGGTTCAAATAAAAAATTTTCAGCACATCACATACTGCTAAAAGGTAATGTGCTGATTTTGGAGAATCTCTGCAATTTATCCAAGATAAAAGGTTCCACCTTTAATCTTGCTGCATTTCCCCTCAAATTGCAGAACGCTACCGGTTCGCCTGTGCGAGCAATCGCATTTTAGACAACAAGCTGGAATCTGTTGCGCTTGTAATTTGGATCCAATGATCCTGTGATTGGGATTTTGTGCCCGCATGTATTGCATTTGTTGTCTTTATCAAGATTCCAAGATGTAATATCAAATCCGTATCTACCTACTGCGATCTTATTGCAGCCAGGACAGTAAGTGTGTTCATATGGATGTCCGGGTAAATTGCCTATGTAGACATAATCTAGTCCCTCTTTTTTGGCAATTTCGTAATGTTTTTCCAGTGTTTTAATCGGTGTTGGTGGGAATTCCATCATCTTATAATCAGGATGGAATCTCAGAAAATGAATTGGAATCTCAGATCCAAAATTATCATACAAGAATTTGGCAAGTTTTTTTGCGTGTTCTTGGCTGTCACCGGCCTGCGGCACTATGAGATCGGTTATTTCTACATGGATCTTTGTTCTGTCCCTTATTTCGATTAGTGTATCAAAGATTGGTTTGGGGTCTGGAATCCCAATGTACTTTCTGGTAAATTGTGGTTCCGCACTTCCCTTAAAGTCAACTGTTATGCAGTCAAGAAATTCACTCATCATCCTTACTGATTGTGGCGTGTCATATCCGTTGGAGACAAAGATGTTAAAGAGTCCCTTTTTGTGAGCTTCAATTCCACAATCCCGTGCAAATTCGATAAAAATTGACGGTTCGTTATATGTATACGCTATGCCTTGTGAGTTACGCTCTACTGCAATCTGTGCTACTTGTTCAGGGGTCATATCAACTCCCTCGATTTTTCTACGCTGTGAGATGTCATAGTTCTGGCAATACTTGCACAGCCAGTTGCAGCCAGTTGTAGCAATTGAAAATATTCTAGTTCCTGGCATATAGTGAACTACGGGCTTTTTTTCAATTGGGTCTACATTTCCAGTAATGACTTTTCCGTATGAGAGCAGATCCAATCTGCCTCCAGTGTTTGCTCTTATTCCACACAGCCCTATCTGACCCTTACCTATTTCGCAGTATCTTGCACAGGCAGTGCAGCGTACTTTGTCTTCAGGCAGCTTCTCATACAAAATTGCTTCTCTGCTCAAACCGTACTGTTACGCTCTTTTCTAATATAAAGAGTACATTATGGTATCCAAGCTCTTGAGGTCTTTCAGGTTCATAGAATATGATTAACTAAATATCTGAGAATTCGACAAGGATAGAAATGAGCAAACCTGGAAACCTTTGGCGCAAAATTCACGGCAAGATTGCAAAGAGGCCCACTAACTTTTCATGGTTGATTGACAACAAACTTGCTGGCTCAGGCATGCCCACAAGTTATGAAGAGATTGTCTGGATCCAAAAACAAGGAGTAAAATCCATTGTCACGATGACCGAGGAGGGGCTGCCTGCTTCGTGGTTAGATGGCGTCAAATATCTTCATGTGCCCACAGAAGATTTTACCGCGCCAGACATTGACAGGATAGATTCTGCAGTCGAGTTCATACATAATAGAATAAAAAACAAGGAACCGGTGATGGTTCACTGTGCTGCAGGAATTGGAAGAACTGGAACCATTCTTGCCAGCTATCTTATCAAATATGAGAACATGGACGCAAAAGAAGCAATAGAAAAAGTAAGAGAGCAAAGGCCGGGATCAATCCAGTCAGAGTCCCAAGAAATTGCAGTGTCTATGTATGAAAAATATCTAAAACAGAGATGAGGTAGTTATCTATTCTGGAATAGATATGGTTTCTATTTTACCATCAACTACTTTGATAAACAGAAATCGGTTGTCTTTGAAGATCAGTGTGACGCCACCTTCTGCGTCAGGTTCTTCCACTTCAAGCACTGGTTGACCCAGCAACCCATCATATTTTGCCATGTTTATTTCCGATTGATCTTGAATATATGCTATCTGACAGTTATTTCTATTTCATTTGCAGATTTAGCATCACCAGGTTCCGTGAAATGGTGTTTTTGCCAAGATGAATAAACTTCAGCTCCGATTTTATGCGTTCCCGTTCCAAGCTCAGATGCCTTGAATGTTACCTTTTCTTCAAAATCGAACAGCTCTGCCCTCACTTCTTCTTCCGTAAGTCGGATGAACGGCTCAAAGTTTTTTGCAACCTGTACCCAGACGCGCTTTTCTTGCATTGGATTGACAAGTTTGGGATTTCTTGTCCAGAACATGGACGCCTTACGATAGGTGTCTATTTGCTTTAGTTCTTTTTTTCTAAAACCTCCAGAAAACAGCTTTATCCCATACTTTAGCTTAAACAGGTTATCGTATTTGTTGTAAGAGTCAGTCCAGTTTTTTTCATTAAAATTTTCTCTTAATGCTCCTTGTATTGAAAATGTCACTCTTACTGTAACATCATCGTTTATGCCATATTCCGGTTTGTCCAGAGCAAGGCCTACTTGCGGTATGAACGTCTTTTCGCTTCCCATAATGCATCATGATTTATATCCACAATAAGTGGTTTTCCGCTAATGAACGCACAATTGCAAAAATCCTCATCGAAGGAAGCAAACCTCTCGCTCAAGGGCTCCGATATTGGAACTTTGTACATAGTTCAACATGAGCTCTTAAAGGATCAGCAGGTTGACTTTGCCGGTGTTATTCTCAGACATCCTCTGACAAACGAGTATTGGATGCGTGTAAATGCTTCAAAGGGAAGCCCGCTCAAAGAGATCATAAAGGCTACCGAGACGGCGATCGGAATCACATCAGAGCTCAAAAAACTAATTCACTCAAAACTAAAAGGTGATTAGATGCAATTTTGCCCCAAGTGCGGCATACGCCTAAAGAAGGGTGTTTGTTCCAAATGTGGTTATTCTGAAACAGAAAAGCAAGAGGCAAAAAAGGAAAATGCGGAGATGGACAAGTCGTTCACAGTTCTTGAGGAAAACGATGGAAAAGAAGCGCTACCCACAATAAAAATAGACTGTGAGAAATGCGGTCATACAGAGGCAGTATGGTGGATGTTGCAGACCAGAAGTGCTGATGAGCCGACAACTCAGTTTTACCGATGCACAAAATGCAATCACACATGGCGCAACTATGCGTGATAACGTTTAACTGGAAGCATAAAGACAACTCAATTAGCTTTGGTCTTCTCAGCTAAAACTAGCGGTTCGGATGAATGGAAGGCGATTTTATCTGCCATTTCAACTCTTGTGGAAGAAGCTACTTTCGAGGCTACCGCTGAAGGAATTTCTTTTCGCGGTATGGATCCATCCCATGTTGCGTTAATTGATATTTCTTGGCCAAACTCAGCATTTGAAAAATATGAATGCGATGGAGATATCAAATTTGGCGTAAGAATTGATGAATTTTCAAAGCTGATCAAACGTGCAGACAAAACAGACAGCATAACCATTAGCATTGTAGACACTCTGCTTGAGATTATAATAGGAAAGAACAAACAGTACAAAATGAGGCTCATCGAAAGCTCAGCTACAGACACACCGTTGCCGAAAATACCATACGATACGAAGATCAGTCTTGGAAGCACGCTATTTGACAAGATATTAGGCGATGTGCAAGTAGTCTCAGATTATCTTACAATAAAGACGACACAGGACAAAGCAGAATTTTCCGGCAAAGGAGACTCTGGAGAGGTGCTGATCTCTTTGCAAAAACAGCAGGATGAGCTATCTGAGATTTCTGTAAAGGAGGAAAGCACCGGAACGTATAGCCTTGAGTATCTCAATCCGATAGTCAAGGCAGTAGGCACGGCATCAGGCTCTATCGTATGCGAATACTCGTCTGCCAAGCCCCTTAGGATAGAATTCAAAGTTGCGAACATGGGACGAATTCACTTCTATCTTGCGCCGAGAGTGGAAAGTTAAAGCATTTAAGGTTTAGAAACAAGAGGACATCTGAATTGAGAATAGTAGTAAAATTTGGTGGCACATCGCTTGCAACTGCAAAACAGATAAGAGAAGTTGCTAAATTCATCCACAACACAAGTAAGAATAATCAAGTAATAGTAGTTTGTTCTGCAATAAACGATGTTACTGACCAGCTTTTAGATATTTCAGGACACATACAAAAGGCAAACAAAGATGCGGCAAAAGCCAAACTTGCAAAATTAAAGAGGCAACACTACCAGATTGCCAGAGATTCTGTAATGGGATCAAAGACAAGGAAGCAGCTTTTACAAAAGCTTGATTTGGATCTGAGTGAGCTCGAAGGTCTGCTTCATGGACTTTCCTTGTTGGGAGAAGTAACTCCAAGATCATTAGATTACCTGATCTCTTTTGGTGAGCGTCTATCCATTCAGATAGTTTCAGCTGTATTGATTGATATGAAATCAAGATCGGTTGCACTGACAGGAAAGGAGGCCGGAATTGTGACAGATTCTAATTTTGGCTCATCAAAGCCGCTTATGGACACTACTAGGCTCAGGGTTCTCTCAAAGATAGAACCTTTGCTGACAAAGAAAATCATTCCAGTCATAGGCGGGTTTGCAGGAGCTGATCAGCACGGGCACATAACCACTTTCGGCAGGGGAGGTTCGGATTACACTGCAACCATAATTGCATCTTGTGTGAAGGCAGATGAGGTCTGGCTTATGAGTGATGTTGATGGTCTTATGACCGCGGATCCAAAGATGGTAAAGGATGCAAAGGTGATTCCAGAGGTATCATATGTTGAGGCAATGGAGATGGCCTTATTTGGAGCAAAGCAGATACATCCAAGATCGTTTGAGCCGCTTTTGAGCAAAAAGATTCCTATGAGAATTCGCAATAGTTTCAATGTGGATAATCTTGGAACGTTGGTCACTGCCAATCCAAGTGAGGATACAATGAGGACTGTCAAGTGCGTCAGCGTCATACGCCACAATGGCCTTATCGATATGAGGGGAGGAAGCATGGTAGGAGCTCCTGGAACCGCTGCCACGATATTTTCAACCTTAGCCAAGGCCGGCATCAACATTATGATGATATCACAAAGCCCTTCAGAATCAAGCATTACAATAGTGGTCAAAAAACAGGACTTGGACAAAGCTGTCAATACACTTGAAATGAATCTGCTGGGAAAGATGATAAAGAAAATTGACGTTACTACCGATGTTTCCATCATAGCACTTATTGGATCTGGAATGCGTGGTACTGTCGGGGTGGCATCAAAGGTTTTTGGGGCAGCTGCAAGAAATGGGGTAAACGTTGTGATGATAGCACAGGGATCATCCGAGCTTAACTTGGCGTTTGTAGTCAAAGACAGCGACTGCCAGGCAGCGGTGCAAGCATTACACGATGAGTTTGAGCTAGCAAGTAACTAACTTAAAGGGCTTTTGGGAAATAGACTACGTTGAGAAAGCTTGTAGTTGGCGTGCTTGTCGCATTATCAGTTTCTGCCGTTTTATTGTCAGTTTTCTCCGACCAGTTGGTAGTTGCAAAGCCACAATCTAAGATCCAGTTTACAAAAACCATAACATCATCTTTGGATCCTGCTGCAGGCAGGGAGCAGTTTGCACTCATACTTGCCCCAAACAAGGGAAGTCTCTACACGGGATCTCTGACGTATGCTGCAAGCGATCCTGTTCAAGTGATAGTATTACATGAGATCGCAAGGGATGATTCGAAGGGGCAGCCCACATGGAGTGTTGATGGCAGTACTATCTATGGCATCACAAAACTGGAACCTCCAAAAAGTGCTGACACATTAGAATTCACAGGGTCCGCTCTGGGATTTCAATCGGATAACCCATTCACTGTAACTGTGAGTGTTGATGGCTGGGTGAGAGGACAACCAACAGAAGTAATAATGCAGACGCTTGATATCAAAGAGCGGTCATTTAGTCTACCACAGCCACATGTAACTACAACAATCCCAATGCGTGTAGGTTTTTTTGAAAAGAACTCTGTATACTATATCATAACGGATTCCAGCAATCAGACTGTGGCAGAGAAAATATCTGTTCACGGTTCCGATGTTAGATTCACGCCAAAGTTAAGGTGGACGCCTGCATCATCGCAGGATATTGTGTACGTGTTTACAAACGGAGTAAAAGGAGAAGGTGTATACGGCTTTCAGGGCGAAGTATTCTTGAGCACGCCAGCGCAGCCTGAAAAATACAGTCCGCTTCGGAGCATCTCTTTTGTATCATGGAAATCTGGGCAAAAGGCCCAAATTCTTGATTCTGCAGACGAAGTGTTAAAGGCCCAAAAGGCCGGTAGAATTACAATCGCAAATTCCAATATCACAATCAATGCACCCCAGGTAGTCTGGCCTGGAGGTCAATTGTTGTTAAAGAATGCTACACAGATCAATTATGCTCCATACGACAACGGCCAGGTAATAGAGATAAACAAGGATTCAAAGAAGGTGGTTTTTGTTGCACATAGAGCGTGGGGTCTGGACGGGAGAGCCATCTACTACATCATACCAGATGCAACACCTGCAGGCCCTGCTCAGGCTATCGGAGTTCCCACAGTGCCCAAGCTTGCAAATGCTCTTGCGGCACAGGTATTTTCAGATATGTATCAGTTCAAGAATGGAATAAAGGGTACTGGGCCTTTGGGATTCCAGCAAAGTGTACTTGATGTGATAACGGATCAGAGTTACGTGCCGCTATGCCGGGTTTCAATAGTAGAGTGGAAGAATGCAAAGGATGCATTGGTTTTGGAAACTGTAGCAGACATTAACAACAAAAAATCAGAAGGATCCATTCATGTCACCTTGGCAAGACCTCTAAGTAGTGATTACGTAATGAACTGTCCGCTTGTATCCAATAAAGGATAAATTACTTGGCAATCGATTAGGATCGCTTGGAAGGAAAACTCTACATTGTTGGTGTCGGCCCCGGCAGTCATGATCATATGACATTCAGGGCAAAACAGGTAATCGAGGAAAGCGATACCATAGTAGGATATGATACCTATGTTAGTCTGGTAGAGGATCTTATCAAGGGAAAAGAGATTCACCGATACGCCATGACACAGGAGGTTGAACGTGCAAAACAATGCATTGATTTGGCAAGAGAAGGAAGGATAGTATCTCTTGTTTCAAGCGGAGATCCTGGAATTTATGGTATGGCTGGCTTGATATATGAGATTTTAGCCGAATCGGGTTGGGAGCCTGACAATGGACTTTATGTTGAGATCGTACCGGGAGTTTCCGCACTGAACTCTTGCGCATCACTTGTAGGCTCGCCGCTTATGACGGATTTTGCCGTGGTAAGCATGAGCGATCTTCTGGTTCCATGGGATATCATAGTAAAGAGGGTTGAGGCTGCAGCGCAGGGAGATTATGTGATTGTAATTTACAATCCGGCAAGTAAGAAAAGAATACATCAGCTGCAAGACACACGAAAGTTACTTCTCAAGTACCGAAAACCAACAACGCCGGTAGCAATCATAAAGGGAGCATACAGGGATTCCCAGACAATTGTGATGACTGACTTGGAAAACATGGAAAAGTATTCTGATCAGCTCGGTATGATAAGCACTGTGATCATAGGCAACTCTTCAACGTATAATTTTAAGAATTTGATGATAAACCCGAGGGGCTACACGTCAAAATACAATCTGGAAAGCACTCCTGCCTAGACACTGTTCTTTATTGCACTGTACAGATCCTCGTCCATCCTAAGGCTGTCCCTTATGGGTGCTATGATTTTGACCAAATAGTTTCCTACAGTTTGTTTCAGATCAGTTGGGTGTAGCTTGCCTGTGCCAAAGTCTGATTCAATTTGGGAATAATCCGAATATGTCACATTTCCGCCGAACTTTTCTGGCCTTTCAACGGTAATCTCAGAGAACTGGTGAAATACAATATGTTTGGCTATTTGCAAAATCGGGTTTCCTATGTTTCCTGCCTCGCACCATCCCTTCTTGATTTTGGATTTAATTTCCTCGTCAGTATCGTGTATGAAAATGCCGGACGCAGGTTTTGACTTGCTCATTTTCGTTCCTGCACCATCTTGATCAGCAGGTGCAGGCTCGGTAAGGCCTGGCAGGAGACTGTGATGAACTGCGACTGGGACCTTCCATTTCATTTTTGGAAAGATTTCGCGCACTAACATGTGTATTTTACGCTGATCCATGCCCGCATGAGCTATGTCTATCTCCATGGCGTGTATATCAACAGCTTGCATCGGTGGGTAAAACAGCTTGGCAAGCTCAATTTTTTCTTCCGTTTCAGATCTTCCCATTATTGTCAATGTACGCATGGTTCTTGCAAGCGTCATGTGTTTTGTGAACTGAACTAGATCCTTCCAATAGTCTTTTTTGGATTCGTACAACTCGGTTCCACGTATTATCTGCACGCCAGGACATACAAGCTTGAAGGCCTTTTCATAATAGTTGGAGACTCGGGATATTGTGTCCCAATTTCCCCCGAGTTTGTCGTTGATCAATGTATGCCAGTCTGCAAGAAAGACGTTACATTGGATCCCGGCCTTTAGAAAATCGTTGATTTTAAAGCCGGTGCTTATCAGGCTGCCAAGATGTAAAAAGCCGGATATTTCAAGTCCTATGTAGTGTTTTGGTTTGGAGTTTGTTTCAAGTAACTGTGTAAGCTCTTCCCTTGTTACAATTTCCTCGGTCGGCGACCTTGCAATCAGCTCGACCTTCTCTGCAACATCCAATTCGTTTGGACTCCTGCTCCAATCTCTATAAAGCTAGCTTTGGGATTCCAGCTCATCTAGCGACTTTCGAGGTCTTGTGCTAAGATAAAACGCGTGTGCTGAAATCAGGAATCCAACAAGGAAGATCTTGGTGGCAAATATCAGGTTCCATGGTCTGTTCGGATCAGGATATGCGACAGTCAGATAATCGATGTCAGGTAGCTGGCCATCTCGTATTCCAGCTCCGATGTGTGCGTTAAGAACTGTAAAGTTGTACAGCACCTCATATAGACAGATTATCGCAAACCCCAATAACATCAGTTGCAGTAACGCCATCTTCCAAGAGTACAGTCTTACCGCCTTTTTCCATCCTATTCTTGACACGCAATACCAACCAATTATGCAGGCAAAGAACAGCCATGTAATGAGCTTGGCAAAGTGTGGGAACGGAAATTCAGTCTTTACTAGCACCTCACCCATCACGTATGTTCCGTTTTCCTGCCACTCCTGGATCATTGCGTATGCTCCGTAGATTGTTATGGACGCCATCATGAAGGCACAGACATAGAATATGTAAAGAAAAACCTTGTATCCAGGGTCATTTTCCTGCAGGTGGTTTGAGCGCATGTTACGTCAGAATCTGTTTTAGCTATAAAAATCATCAAAGATGTTGACAGGTTTATTAGCACAGCATGAAAAGACAGTCTCGTGAAAATTCCCGTAAACCTCCCATATCTTGGAAAGGAAGAGGTGGCGGAAGTAAATTCGGTGCTCAGAAGCGGCGGATTGACATCATCTGCAAATCTTGGTGGGAAGAATGTTCGTGAGTTTGAAAGAAGGGTTTGCTCTTTTATAAAATCAAAATATGCCGTAGCTGTCAACTCTGGAACTGCCGCCCTGCAGGCCGCGCTATATTCTCTTGACATAAAGCAAGGAGACGAGGTTCTGCTTCCGTCCTTTACATTTGTGGCTACTGCCAATTCAGTTGTATCTGTAGGTGCAAAACCTGTCTTTGTCGACATTTTAAGAGAGAACTATACTATGGACCCGGCAGATCTTAAAAAAAAGATCACGCGTAGAACCAAGGCAATAATTCCAGTTCACTTGTATGGCAATGTAGCATACATGGATGAGATCTCCGAGATTGCGAGCAAAAATAACATCGCTGTTATAGAGGACGCTGCACAATCGATGGGTTCAACGTATAAGGGAAGGCAGACAGGTACGTTATCAGAGATAGGCTGTTTTTCACTTTACGCAGCAAAGGTGATGACGTCGGGCGAGGGCGGAGTCATAGTCACATCAAATAAGAATATTTGGGAAAAGCTGCTTATGATAAGAAACCACGGAATGGTACACGGATATGATACGCGAGTTTTGGGATTAAATTTCAGATTACCGGAAATTAATGCGGCAATAGCAAAGGTACAAATGAAAAAGCTTCCTGCCTTTTTGAGAGCAAGGCAAAAAAACGCAAAGATTCTCACTGAGCTGCTTTCAGGACTGGATATAGTTTTGCCAAGCGAAAGAAAGGGCGTAAAAGTAAATTGGTATCTTTACACGATTGCAACAAAATTGCGTGATAAGATGATGAAGGCGCTCAATGAAGGTGGTGTGGGAGCTGCTGTGTATTATGCAACACCAGTACACAAGACTCCATATTATGCAAAGAAGATCAAACTGCCAAATACAGAATGGGCGGCTGCAAACGTGCTTTCTCTCCCTGTCCAACCTATGGTAAAACAGAAAGATCTGCAGAGGATGGCAAAGATAATGCGTAAAACGATATGAATCTACTAGATATTGCAGGTCAGATTTGCAAGGCGGTTTTGCCCATACGTGAAGATGTTTTTTACGGGGATCCTCGCTCCAGTACAGCAATATGCACCTTGTCCAGTATGGGTCTTCTCAGAGAGATAGCAGAATCCGATGTGATAAGACGTGTGGCAGTTGCAGGTAGGTTGCTATCAGAGAATAAAGGAATTGATGCCCTCATACGCAGCATAAACAAAAGTCCGAATATTACTACACTCGTTCTTTGTGGCAAGGATGTAGCAGGGCATAGAGCAGGCCACTCACTTTTGCTAGCACATAGATATGGAATAGATGAGAATGGAAGGATAGTAAACTCACTCAGCCCTAACCCATTTCTGTCAGTATCAGAATTGGAGATTTCGATTTTTCAAAAGCAGATAAGAATTGTTGACAGGATAGGCATTACCAGCATTCAAGAGATACAGTCGCTGATTTAGTAGCCGTTTTTCTGTCTGTCTCTATTTATCTGGTTTTTCTTCTTATATTCTTCAAGTATGTCGTCTGGCGTGAGGTTTAGCTCAAGTGATGCTTGAACTACAAAGTGCCAAATGTCGATGAGCTCTTCCTTTGCTTCATCAACGTCAAATTGTGTTGGTTTCTTCCACCATTTCCAGTTGGTAGTGCGCTGCAGTTCAACTGCCTCATGTATTATGGCAGTACACAAAGCTGAGACTCTTCCTTCAGCATCTTTTGGATATCTATCCAAATTCATCATTTCTGCAAGACCTTTTTGCATCGAGAAAATAGAATCAAGTCTATCCATGAATTGATTCTAGGGTCCTAATCTATAACCTTTCAGAACTCAACCATATTTTGATACTGTTTTACTCTTTTTTCGATTTGCTTTTTTGTGATTTTTGTAAGTCCGTCCAGTCCCCATTTTTCAACTGCAAATGAACCTAGCACGTTTCCATATATGACGGCTTTTTTTATTTCGGAAAGACTTGTTTTTCTCTTGTTTGCCAAGTAACCGATCATTGCGCCTGCAAAAGAATCACCAGCTCCGGTCGGGTCTACTATATCTTCAAGTGAGAATGCAACAGACGGAAAGATGATGTCTTCTACGAAAAGAAGTGAACCGTGTTCTCCTTTTTTTATTATAACGTATTTTGCTCCCCAGCTCATCATTTTTTTTGCGCATTTTATCAGATTGTGTTCTTTTGTGAGTAGTTTTGCTTCTTCATCGTTTATGACCACCGCATCGACAGTCTTGATCATCTTAATTACAGACGCACGTTTTGTGGCAATCCAATATTCTATGGTATCACACATTGAGAATCTGACGTTATCAAATTCTTTAATTAGAGAAGAGTTTTGGTCTGGATCGTTGTTTGCCAGATACACGAACTCGGATTTGCGATACTTTTCTGGTACAATAGGCTTGAATTGACCTAGCACGTTTAGCTCCGTTTTATTTGTGGTACGTTTGCTGAGTGTATCATCATAGCTTCCATCATAACGGAAGGTCTTTCCTTTTTGTGTCACAAATCCAGATAGATCAAGATATCGAGACAAAAGATTGCGGTATTTTTTTGGAAAGTCAGTGCCTACAACTGCTATCAATCCTGTATCGACAAAAAAGCTTGCAGAAATTCCAGCAAATGTTGCTGCACCTCCAAGTACATCTTTTAGTACCCTAGTAGGAGTCCGGATTGTATCTAGTGCGGTAGAACCGAAAACTGTTAGCAATGATTTGAAAAATTACGAGTCTTGTATAAATCCTCTAGTCTGTTCGTATGTAGGATAATATGTAAACGGAATATCGATTGACGCAAATAGTAGTTGATACTTGGTCACTCCAGAGATTTTTACTTTAGAGTTATCATCTGCCTGTTGTTCTCTCAGAAAGGTTCCTGAAGTGGTAGCTTTGCCAAGTGCGGGCAACAAGAATGGATCAAGATCTCCTCCTCCAAGCAATTTTTCGTTTGCTTCTATTGTGAATTCAGTCTTGCCTGCATTTAGTACAAGCAATGAAGGATTGTTAAATTCTAGTTCAAGATTGTAAAGTGATCCACGCTCTGTTTTTTCTAAGAGTTTGCTTTCTACTATCTTGGCGTTGATCTGCAGGGCTGAAGCATATTGGCTGTAGCCAAAGCCGATTATAACAACAACTACTATAATTGCTATGATTATCTTTTTGCGCACGATTTTTGATTAATAGTTGCCTTTTGTGCTCAATGGCAAAAAATTTTCTGATAATATGTGTAAAAGTTTTGATCCGATCTTCAAGCGACGTTAAGCTAGCAGAATAAATCAAAACCCGCTTATTTTATTATAAATGGCCAAGATCCGGCTCAGATTTGGAGAAAATGAGGTAGAAATCGAGTCCAGAGACTTTTACATTGATAATGATTCTGCAACACAAGTGATTTCTGAGCTTGCTAGAACTTTGGGCGATAACACTGCAAAGATAGTAGAAGAAGATCACTTTTCTCTTCCACAAGAGATAAGCTCAACGTATCAAAAGAATCTTGACTATCTTAAAACATTAAAGGATGTAGAGTTTCATGAACCCGAGTTTACTGCCCCCATTCCGATAACAGAAAGCGAGATTCCAGGCAAAATAGAGATGCTGGAGAGAGATTCTTTTTTTGCCAAGCCGCGAACTGTTCTTGAAACAGTAGAGCAGCTTCGCGATCATGGATGGGTTGCAAGCCCGCTAGAGGTATCAAAGGCACTTGCACGACTTGCCTTTAACAAGAATTTGGCAAAGAACATACAAGAAAGCAAAACATACTATTTCAAAGAACAGTTGATAAGCTAAACATTAAATTTGCAAATTGGACACTTTACAAAGATTGTTCCATCAAGATGATCAAAGTGTGCACCGCAACTGTTGCATGTATGATGCATGTCAAAATATCCGTCTTGTTCAACGTTTCCCACTTGAAATGATTCAAGGTCGGTGCTTTTGCATCTTATACAGTGACATCCGCAATCACATTTCATGATTGTTGGATCAAGTTTTGTTAATTTAAGGCGTTTGAATATTTATTATTAATTAAAAATCAAAATGATTGATGGTAAAAAAACGAGAAATTCCTATTGAGATTGATGATCATTACAGATTATTTGGCAAGGAACCATGGGAGGTAGATTATGGAGAAAAATGTCCAGTTTGCAATGTTAGAATCGATGAATATGGGTTTTGTTCATGCGGCTCTAGTGGAGACTGAGTTTTCCAGAGAGTTTTGCTGCTATAATCATTGCAGCCCCAAGAACTAGCACCGCGGCAAATGGGAATTCAGGTACTACCGACACCCCAACGATATCCACCTTACCAGTGCTGTTTGTCTTAAAGTTGAGCCAGACCATATCCTCGGTTTGATAGAATTCGTGTGTTGGAATCTTCTTATCGTTTAGAAACACTTCGTACGGGTTCCAGAGTAGTTCTTTAGGAATTACCAGTGTGACATACTGGTCTTTTTCCATTACATCGAGGCTGAGCATTTTGTTTGCCTGATCAAGTTTTACTTTAGAGATTTTTCCGTTTGTAGAGATTATTACATCAAAGATTTTTCCTTCCCAAGTTATTTTTTGCGTTTGTTCCAAACTTTTCATGCCATATTCCAGCTTTACTTGACATCCATGACATCTAATGCCATCCACTTCTCTTAGTAGGATAGGGTTCGAATTGACAAATACTGTATCAGTGCTATTTGGCAAAAAGAAGGAGGTGCTTGCAACATACCTGTAATCCCATTTCCAGAAGCCGTTTTTTTCAGCAACGACGTTTTCAAGATCGTATTCGACTAAAACCTTGTTTTGTGAAGGTAAGATCAAAAGGCTTGTCTTATCACCTCCGGTTTCCGCATATTCTGCAGAACCACCCTTTTCGTCTCTAACTGACAGGTTTGTAAAATTACTACTGATCAGCTCGAGTTGTTGCGAGCTAGAACTTTTTTCTACTATATGTGTGACGTGAGCATTTCCTTTTTCATCTATTTCTATTTTTACCGTTTGAATTGCAGGTTTGCCAAAGCTGATTTCTTGTGCAAATGCCATACTGGAGAGCAGCGATATGATCACCAGTGCAAATACGATTTGTTTCAATGTGATTTTACCTCTATTCAGAGATGATAACTTTGGACATTTTTACCTCGTCAAGTGGGCAGTCGTTTCTGTCGCGTGGCTGGTTCACTATCAGATCAGCTACATTCATGCCTTCAATCACTTCACCAAAAACGGTATATTGCCTGTCCAGAAATGTGCTGTCTGTGGTAACTATGAAAAACTGTGAGCCTGCGCTGTTAGGATCTGCTGCTCTTGCCATAGAAACTATGCCGCGCAGATGTGAGCGGGAGTTAAATTCTGCCTTGATTGTATAGCCTGGTCCTCCAAACCCCCATTTGCTCTTGTCAGGCATTTTGGTGTTGGGATCGCCTCCCTGAATCATAAATCCCGGGATTACCCTATGGAATTTGGTGCCATCATAGAATCCCGATTGAGCCAAGCTAACAAAATTCCTGACAGTCTCAGGCGCAATATCTGGTAGTAATTTAAATATAATTTTCCCAAACTTGGTTTCAATTGTGGCAGTTGTCAATTACTGCCAAGATTCGTTCTTATCATAAGAGTCTTGCTATTCATTGATGGATTATTTGGAAAGTAAATTGCAAAAATTACAATGTCTGCGGATATCGCAATCGGTTCAACCGTGAATTGAACTAGAGTACCAGAAATTTTTGTGTATAATAATTTTTTGTAGTTCAAACAATATCACAATTTTTCGGCATGTAAAGTTATAGTCTTATATAGAACGAGAAAAATTACAGGTTGTGAATCGCACAAACCAAAGCACCGTCATCAAACAGGCAATCAATTCTTATCTTGAAAAGGGGCTGACTGACAAACAAGACATTTACTCAAAGGTTGTTGAAGAGCTTGGGGTTCCAAGACCAACGGTAAGACGAGTCGCACGCGATCTAAGAAATGAGTTACTGGCAAAGATTAAGATTTTACAGTCTGAGGTCCCACAAGCAGAATTATTAGCGAATCAAGAGAAAGACGAATAAAATTCGTTTATCTTTTCTTTTATTATTCTGAAAACTAACACTACTGTTATATTCGACTTGTAGGTTGCACTAAATTATGGGTTATCTTGGCAATCACTTAGCTACGGTGGTTGTGTCTGCCTTTGCCGCGTTTTTAACTGGAATGTATTTCGTTATGCCAGACGCGTTGCATCAACTATTACTTGTATCTGCAGTAGTAACTTGGTTTTTGGCTTTTATTTGTTGGATTGCTCAAAAAAGTGCAGATTATGCGCACAAATGGGGCAGTTCTCATAGCCACGAGAGTCACTCGCACGACGAAAAAAAAAGCTCGGCTAAATTAGTAACACACCCGCCTGTGTCAGTATCTGTAGAAGAATTAAAACAATTCAAAGAGTCGTTTACTGCCGATTTGAATGAGCTTAAGGATCAAGTAAAGCTCAAGGATAATGAAATTACTAAGCTGCGAGCAGAGATTGCAAACTTGGAGACTCTGGTACAGATAGAGGCATTAAAGGCAGAGCTTGCAAATCTGAAGGTCCTAGCTGCAAAAGAACGAAAACGCAAGTAGCCTATTGACAGTGCTTACATCCGCCCATACGGTGGTGTCGCTTACATCCTGGGCAGCTTACCGCTCCGCCAAAATGGCATTTACAAACGCAACCGTCATTTAATAATGCGTCATTCATGTATAGAATAATTGATACGTCATCTTAATATTTGACTGACGGAAATGATTGCTGATGATTTTAAAGGCCGCGCTTGCAAGTATGGTTCTTGTTGCAGCATTGTCGGCATCTGCATTTGCGGAAACTACAATCATGCCGCTTAATTCAGAGATCGGACTTGAGAAAACCATTACGCAGTTCCATGCACCATCTAATAACAGGCTACCATGGGGCTTTGTAGAGGGTAAGATTGCAAATCCTGTCGAAGGGCATCCTGTTATAATTCAGTTCTTCAAGAATGGAGAAGCAGTTCATTTTGCACAGACTGATGTGAACGACGATGGCAGTTATGAGTACAGATTCAGGGTAGTTGATGTAACAAATGGCAAGATAACTAAGATTTTTGAAGGCGACTACGTAGTGAAAATATTCAAAGTCGTGTATTTGGATAAGGGTTCTACTTCGGCCTAGAAGCTAAAAGTATAGTTTCATCCACTAGTTCTTTTAGTCGTGTTTTTTGTTCTTCATCTGTAATCTGCCCATCTTGTATCATATCCGCAGTCATGTAAACTGCCTTTGGATTTGTTACCACGCGGAAATAACTCATTAATTGCGTCAGTAACGTCTGTACGTTAGTAAAGCCGATATTTCCTGACGCTAATATAGCAAGGCCTGCTGTCTTTCCGGCGGTGCTTTTGTAGTTTATAAATTCAAACAGATTCTTCAGTGCAGAGCTGAAAAACGAGTTGTAAATCGGCGAGCCAACAAGCCAGACATCAGCTTCCATGATATCCTTTGCAGCTTGCATCGTTGTTTGCGAGTAATTTTCGTTTGGGCCACGGTAATAGTCGATTCCGCCTTCAGAGAGATTGACGAACTTTGTATCAGGATTTTTAGATTTTGCATATTCGTAAACAAACTTCATCATGACTTGTGTGTTTGCTGTTTTCCTTGGACTGCCAGAAATTACTAATATTTTCACGAATTTCAAGAATTTGTTTTTGTATTTAAATTAAAAGCGGGCTTGGAGGGCTTCGATCCCTCGACCTGCAACTTAGGAGGCTGCCGCGCTATCCATGTTGCGCGTCAATAATGACTCTGCGCTACAAGCCCTTGCAAAAACTCACCTGTCGTTCATTTAAAAGCGTAATCAAGGTTAGTACGAACCAGATCGTGTATCTTGTTCCAGGCTGGACTATGTGTTTGACCCCAAGTCTCAAAATATACAACATCTTTGAGTTCAAGGCGTGGAAGCCAGTTGGCGGTCTCCAGATCAGGTTTTTCTGCAAATTCATTGACGTGCCCTAAGCACAAGTATGCTACTGGAACTATGTGTTCTGGAAGTCCGAGTATTTGCTTGAGTGCTTCATTTGAGAGTATACTAACCCAGCCGACTCCTATTTGTTCCGATCTTGCAGCAAGCCACAAGTTTTGTACTGCGCAACAAACGCTGTAGATTCCAGTTTCTGGTATGCTTGATCTGCCTATTACAAACGGGCCGAATCTGCTAGGATCATATGTAATGCATATGTTGATATCAGATTCCATAATTCCCTGTAGTTTTAGCGAGAGGTATTTTTCCTTTTTTTGTTCATCAACTTGTTCAGATGATCGGATTTTCTCTTGCTCAAATGACTCTTTTACCAGTGATTTGGTTTTAGGGTCGCGTATTAGTATGAAGTTCCACGGCTGTGAGAATCCTACAGAAGGAGCGTGATGTGCGGCGTTCAGAATTCTGGCTAACACCTCATCGTCAATGGGTTTTGGTACAAAATGAGATCTTACATCGCGTCTGGTGTAGATCGCCTTATAGAGGCCAGACTTTTCTTGGTTTGAAAAATCACTCAATTTACTATATCATGTTACAGTTGTAGTTTAAAGATTCAGTTTTTGCATGCAATAAACAGAACCAAGATTAATAATGTAGACACCAAGTCTTGTAGTTCATTGGGCCGGTAGTCTAGTTGGTTAGGATACCGCCTCGACACGGCGGTGATCGAGAGTTCGAATCTCTCTCGGCCCACCTTAATTTTTTATTTACTGCGATGTGTCAAACGGCTTTTCGACCAGGCTCCATGCCGATTCCACTACCATAATACCTTTTACAGTGTATTGAACTGGCTGGCCGCTAATTATTGCCGTGTAAAGTTCCGAAGTTGCAGGTGTAGGAACTAGTGCGAATATGCTGGGAAGTTCGATTTCTGCGTTTGAGCTGAATATAGCTCTCCCAGGCATTGGAATATCTTGTGCAGAGTACTGTCCTTTGCCCAATGATTGTCCGTTTGCAAACAATTCATAATCAATATGTGAAACAGTGAATGGTTTATCGCTTGGATTTCTTATTTTCAGTCCAACCTCAAGATTTGCGCGGTTTTCAATGCTGTTTACGTTGATTATCTTTACCTGTCCCAAGCTGAGCTCGGCCATCTCAAGTTTCGGATTATCAAGACTTGCATACCAGGTTATACCGCCAAGCATTGCTAATAGTGCTGCTATTGCTGCATAAATTATCATTCTGCCCTGAGAAACCAATCATTTGTAATCAAATTCATACAACTAAAAAACGTTCCATTGCAATAGATAATATTTGAAAGCCAACGCAGTGCTTTGTTGGCACTCGAACAGGCTATCATTACTTGGATTCACCTTGTTTGTGCGGCAATCTGGGTTGGTGGTTCCTTATTTATCGCAATAGTTTTTGCTCCGCTCTTAAAGACAATGGCTCCAACTGTCGAGGAACGATTGCAGATAATGATCAAAGCGGGTCGACGTTTTAACAAGATAGCCATACCGTCCTTGGTTATCTTAATTGCCACTGGCATATTCAACGTGCACCAGATGATACTCAGGCCTGATTTTCTTCTATCAACAAGCTATGGGATCATGGTTGTCATTAAGATAATTTTGGTCATTGCACTTTTAATATCATTTGGTGCTCATGTTAGGATAATACGAAAAGAAGTAGAGCAAAAGATAGTTCAAAAACAGCTTTCAGAAGTGCAGATTGCCAAATTACGAAAAAAGATCATAATAGTAGGGGAGACAACCGTGGTAATCTCCATTGCCATATTGTTTGTGGCCGCTTTACTTGATGCGGGCATTTGAGATGCCCTGAAGTCTTACCTCATACCCGCCATCAATTTTACCTATGCCGTATTTGCAGCCGAGAATTTTTGATGTGATGTAAAGATTTGTTTCAAGATGTTTTGATATGGTTTTTACGGTGAAAATTGACATCTCGTTGCAAAGACTCAAGGGTACTACCAACATATCAGAGAGATTCACATCAGCCCCCAAATCAGAATTTATGAATGTCATAGCGGATCTTGATGTAAATTTGTCTTCATTGTGAATATCAAGAAGCTCATCTGCACCATTGATTGAATTTGGGTCTGAAGAAAATACAAGTGCAGAGCCACCTCTATTGGCCGCCTTCTCCTGAGCTGTTTCTATTAGAACCGAAAAACCATTTTGTTCCAGCATATTCTTTGCAGTGTTGATGGATTTTTCAATAGTACCGGTAAGCTCTGTGCAGCTGCATATAATGCGCGCTTCTTTTTGCATTCTTTGTTGAAGGCAAATGGGAAAAACTGTCTTGGCAGGCGATGCGATTACCTCAACTAGTCCTCCGCCCTTTGGATAGTATCCACGGCGCTCTATTTTCATTGTAAAATCAATTCCTATTCTTCGATACGCTTCTGCAACAACATATTTGGTATAATTTGAGGTTGGACTCCATGGCACGTCAGTACCTCCTCTGATTTGAAGGTGCAGTTTTTTTCCTGCCAAGGCAACAGCTGGTATCACAGCCTGCAAAATCAGAGAAATGCTCCCTGCAGTTCCTATGTCTTCCGAAATCGAAACATCCTGCATTTGTCCTGGAACAAATGTAAGTGATGTAGAACCAAGATGCAGTCCATCCGTTTTTGCATTACATGTTTTAGCAAGAATTTTTGCTGCAGTAAGATGCTGTGCTTGCAGGCCTGGCATCTTTCTGTTATTTCTTATGTTTTTTATTTTGATTGGTGTGGATGTAATGCATGCAAGACTAAGAGTGCTGCGCAGAATCTGCCCGCCCCCTTCTCCAAAGGATCCATCAATTTCAAGGATGTTCATTGTTTGCTATTTTCGATTTCATGATAGTTTTTTAAATGAATTGCAATCAAGGACTGCATGAACGGTCTTTTGATAGGCAGATTTCAGCCATTTCATCTCGGGCATTTAGCTGCAGTAAAGTTTGCGTTAGATAACGTGGATCACCTCTCAATAGGCATTGGTAGCTCAAACAAATTCAATGAAAAGAGAAACCCGTTCACTGCAGATGAGAGAAAAGAGATGATACTTTCCTCACTTGATGCAGCCGATAAGGGAAGGATTCAAATCTATTACGTGCCTGACGTAAATGATCATTCCAGGTGGACTTTCCATGTGGACTCGATCATACCTACATACGATATAGTATTCTCAAACGATGAATTTACACAGGAACTGTATGCAAAGCGCGGCATCAAGGTGGTACCAGTTCCACTCAAACAGAGAGAAATTCTTTCTGGAACTGACATACGTGAAAAGATAGCTGCCGGGCAAAAATGGGATGATCTTGTCCCGGATGGAACCAAGAGAGTGCTGTTAAAAATTAATGCTCCACAGAGACTGAAAAACCTGTAGTTATAAATACGGCCGCCAAAACAACCCATCAGGCGAACTTATTTGGAATATTTAGTGATGCTTCCAGGTCCAACAAACGTGCCAGAACGAGTAATGCGTGCTATGTTCACGCCCATGATAAATCACAGAAGTGACGATTTTGTCGAATTATACGAAGATGCTGTAGAAAGTACAAAAAAAGTTTTTCAAAGTAATGGCGAGGCAGTGTTGCTATCGGCTTCCGGAACTGGAGCTGTAGAAGCAAGCGTTATCAATCTTATCAAGAATGGAGACAAAGTCATCATACCAGTAAACGGAGAGTTTAGCGGAAGGCTTGCCCAGATGCTAGAATGGGCAGGTGCAAACGTGATAAAGCTTGAGACAAAGCCAGGAGAGAATGCAACCTTCGATCAGGTCAAGGCTGCGTTTGATAACAACAAGGATGTCAAGGCATTTTACTGTGTATGGAACGAGACCTCAACTGGCACCATGATAAAGTATTTGGATAAAATCAAGGATCTAACGGCAAGAAATGATTCTTACTATGTTGTAGATGGAGTATCAATTGTAGGCGGTGAAGAGTTCCCCATGGACAAATGGGGAGTGGATGTAGCCATGACGGGAGCACAAAAGGCCTTTGCTGCACCGCCTGGAATATCACCTATTGTAGTAAACCCCCGCGCAAAAAAGTACATGGAACAAAATCCGCCAAAGACAATGTACTTTAACCTCTCAAGATACTTCAAATATTACGAGGAGGCAAAGCACACACCGTTTACACCAGCTCTGCCGCTTTTGTATGCATATAGAGAAGCAATGAATGTTATTTTGGAGGAAGGGCTTGATAAGAGGATTAGAAGGCACAGAATATGTTCTGATGCTTTGTATTCTGGACTTAGTGCAATAGGACTTACACCCTTTGCAAAAGAGGATGCAAGATCCACAGTAGTTGTGGCGCTCAATTACCTTGAAGGTCTTGAAGACAAAACATTCCGAAACACACTTGCAAACAAATTCCGTGTTCTAGTAGCAGGAGGATTTGGCAATCTCAAAGGCAAGGTATTCAGAGTAGGATGCATGGGAGAGGTCCACAGATATCATGTCATGAGAACTATATCGGCAATAGGTTCCACATTGGATATGATGGGTTACAAGACAAACTCGGTGGAGGCCCTAAAGATTGCTGAAGACAAACTCAAATCACTCTGAAACGCCCCGACATATTCAGGATAATTGCGATGGTTCCAGTTTGAGTGTTATTTCACCTTAACTTAATATTAGGAAATTCGAGGATGGATCGCGTTGACTTTGGCTAAAGGCTCACTAATCTTAATTGATTACACTGCAAAGGTAAAGGACACAAATGAGGTCTTTGAAACCACGATTGCAGACGATGCAAAAAAACATTCCATATTTGAGGCAAATGTAAAGTACCAACCAAAGCTTGTCTCTGTAGGCGAGTCTTGGGTCATAAAGGGATTAGACGAGGCTCTTGCTAACGCAAAACCTGGCGACAAAATTACTGTAGATGTTACACCTGAGAAAGGATTTGGCGAGAGGGACCCAGGCAAGGTGAGAATGATCCCACTCCGCAAACTCGGTGAAGATGCCGAAAAAGTATCAGTAGGAGATGTAATCGAGGTGGATCAGCGAACAGGAATTGTCAGATTTATCGGATCAGGTAGGGTGCAGGTGGACTTTAACCACAGATTTGCCGGAAAGACAATCGTGTATGATGTCAATGTGCTAAAATCCCTTGAGACAAACGAGGACAAAATATCAGCCATATTGAAACGCCACATGCCAGTCGAGGACTCTAAGATAGTATCAAAACTAAACGGAAACATACTGGATGTAACCATACCTGAGGAGATTTTCGGTGCTGAAGGCCTGAGGATAATTAAACATTTTATTCAGACTGACATTTTCAAGTTCATTCCTACGCTTGAAAAAATCAACTTTATAGAAAGTTACAGTAACAAAAAGGTAGAAAAACCAGCTCAGCCAACAGAAAACAAATCCTAGATTACTCCTGTAACTCTGGCAAGATCTAGTGCTTTCTTTTCAGTCATAACAACTTCTTTTAAAATGGTGTATCTTTGAGGTCTTAGCGATTGTGCTATAACGAGTGCTTGAGCTAGGTGTTCTTTTTTCAGGCCAATTTGTTTTGCTGTGGTCGGAGCATTAACGTTCTTCAAGGTGGCCACAATTTTTTTCCAGTCTTGCCCCTGCAGTTTTGCCATAAGTATTGCGCCTATTCCACATTTTTCTCCATGCAGTCCCACGTTTGGGGCTATTTTGTCAAGTGCATGAGAGAACAGATGTTCTGAGCCAGAGCAGGGTCTGCTGCTTCCTGCAATACAGGATGCCACCCCAGCACTAATCAGTGCTTCTACCACGTCTCTTGTATCAGGGACTTTGTGTTTTTCTACTGCTTCCACAAGTATTTTTGCACTCATCGATGCCAGGTTTGCTGAATATCTGCCATAGTATTCACCAGTTCTATCCCGGCCAAGCTCCCAGTCACGTACTGCAGTAATTTTTGCAACAAGATCTCCACATCCACTTGCAAAAAGTCTGCGTGGTGCTTTTTTTATTATGTCAATATCAACGAAAACGCCTAGCGGTGCAGTTGCCACTATGGAATGCGGTTTTTCACCGCGGACGGATACAAACGGACTTGCAATGCCATCATGAGATGCGGCAGTAGGTACTGAGACAAATGGTTTGTGTAAGCTAAACGCGATCATTTTAGCAACATCAACGGAACGGCCTCCGCCTACTCCTACTATAATATCACTTCTATCAGATCTAACTTTTTTTTGTATTGTGATAATTGATTTTTCATCATTGCCCTCAGGCACATGCCAGAAGTTGTGAATTTTCGAGTTTGCAAGCGATTTTTTGATTTTCTTTTGTATGATTTTCTGGACGTGCTTGCCAGCTATGATCGAGGCTCTGGAAGGAGAATCCAAAGATTTTAGGAATTTGCCTATTTGTATGATGTTCTTTTCGCCTACCACAATTAGGCGCGGAAGCTCCATTGTGTGTGATGGAGTATTAGGCATATGGTGCCTGTTGTTTTACTCCTTATCAACTTCCCTGAGAACAAAAAGTTATTTAAAAGGGGATAAACCTCTTCAGACTATCTAGGAGATTTTATTTGTCATCTAACATAGAAGAGAAGATTCTACACGGAACGACCACTGTAGGTATCAAGGCATCAGACGGCGTGGTCTTGTGTGCAGATATGCGTGCAAGTGCAGGCTATTTTATTGCAAACAACAACACTATGAAAGTACAGCAGATTGCAAGACACGCAGGCATGACAATGGCTGGCGGCGTGGCTGACGCACAAAACATCACGGATGTTCTAAGATACCATTCAAACATACACAAAGTTCAGAAAAACGAAGATATTCCGATAAAGACGCTTGCAAGACTTTGCTCCCTTCTGTTCCACCAGAACAGAGGATATCCTTTCATTGCAGATATCCTAATTGGAGGTTACGACAGTACGGGTCCTGCACTCATAAATGTGGACATGTTCGGTTCTGTGGAAGAAAAATCCTATGTTACGACCGGTAGCGGATCTCCCGTGGCATATGGACTGTTAGAGGACGAATACACTGATAACCTAAAGGTAGAAGAAGCCAAAGTTATTGCGTTGCGCGCTGTCAAGGCGGCAATAGTGAGGAATATTGGTACTGGCGATGGTATCAATGTCGCAATCATAGACAAGGACGGATTCCGCCTCTTGACAAGAGAGCAGAAGAAAGCCATAATCGCATTGTAGTGATTTAATGCAACGAAAACAACAGGAAAAGGAAGCACATTCATCAGCCCAAACTGTAATGGCAACCATACTGCAGAGTATCCCAAAAGAGGCCCAAGTCTCCAAGATAGATTACGAGGGGCCGCGCATCGCATTATACACAAAGTCACCGCTATACCTCATGGAACACAATGAGATTATATCGGATCTTGTCAACATAATCAAAAAGCGAATTGTGGTAAGAACCGAAGAATCGATAAGAAAGACAGAAGAGGAGGCAAGGCAGATAATCGCAAAGGCGCTTCCAAAGGAGGCAGAGCTTGCCGGAACTTTCTTTGATAATGCAACAGGCGAGGTGTCAGTAGAAGTAAAAAGGCCGTGGATTTTGCACAACAATCCTGCTTTTAATGTGGCGCAAGTCACAGAAGCCGCGGGTTGGCGCCTCCGCATAAGGAAGGCAACAAGCATCCAGTCAAGTACCATTCAGGCTATCAATTACAATCTAAAGGTCTCCTCATCAGACAGGGCAAAACACCTCAAACAGATAGGGGAGAACATATTCAGACCAAGACTTGCACAAAAGTCAGAAGTCTCGCTTCTGACTTTGGGCGGATTCGGCCAGGTCGGAAGGTCTTGCATGCTTTTAACAACTCCTGAGAGCAAGATTCTCCTTGACTGCGGTGTAAACCCGGGAGCACGTACCCCGGCAGAATCTTTTCCAAGGTTGGACTGGGCAAATCTCACTCTTGACGAAATTGATGCAATCGTGATCAGTCACGCACATCTTGATCATACCGGGTTTCTTCCTGTTTTGTGCAAGTATGGATACAAGGGGCCAATTTACTGTACGGAGCCCACATTGCCCATGATGAATTTGATTCAGCTTGATGCAATTAAAGTAGCATCTGCGCAAGGTAGAGCCCCACTTTATGCTGAGCGAGATGTCAAACAGATAATGAAACAGACCATAACTATTCCATATGGAACAGTAACTGACATAGCGCCCGATATGAAATTGGTTTTCTCAAATGCCGGACACATATTAGGTTCGGCCACATGTCATTTCCACATTGGAAATGGTGATCATAATTTTGTCTACACTGGTGATCTAAAGTTCGGCAAGAGTATTTTGTTTGAGAGTGCCTCATGGAATTTTCCACGTGTTGAAACCTTGCTCATAGAGAGCACTTATGGTGCAAGGGAGGACGTGCAGCCTACAAGGCAGGAAGTAGAGTCGGCTTTCATTAATGCGGTAAACAACACGCTGGTAGATGGGGGCAAGGTACTCATCCCAATTCCTGCTGTAGGAAGAGCACAAGAAATAATGATGGTAATAGATCACTACATGAAGGCAGGCCAGATGGTTGAGGCTCCTGTATTCATGGAGGGAATGATCTCCGAGGCTTCCGCCATTCATGAATCATACCCAGAATATTTAGCAAGGGAGCTGCGACAGAAGATTTTGGAAACTGATGATAATCCATTTGATTCAGAATACTTTACAAATATCGAGCATTCCGATGCACGTGAAGAGCCATTAAGGGATGGAACCCCGTGTATTATTTTGGCAACTTCTGGAATGCTTGAAGGTGGCCCAGTTCTTGAATATTTCAGAAACATTGCGCCAGGAAACAAGAACAAGATCATATTTGTTTCCTATCAAGTTAACGGAACGCTTGGACGCAGGGTCTTGGACGGAGCAAAACAAGTCTCAATGCTTGGCCGAGAAGGCAAGGTGGAAGTTGTAAACGTGAATTGTTCCATGATAAAGCTTGATGGCTTTTCAGGCCACAGTGATTACAATCAACTTCTCTCGTTCGTGCACAAGCTCAGACCGAAGCTTAGACGTGTCCTGGTTAACCATGGAGAGCGAAGAAAATGCGAGAACTTAGCTATGAACATACGTAGAATGTTCAGGGTACCAGCCCATTACCCGCAGGTCCAAGAGGCCATCAAGCTGTTTTAGATCCTCAAGATGTTGTTTTTTATCATATAGCTCAGGCTCAAAATATATTCTGTATCCGAGATTTGTCCTTGACTCCACCATTTTACCGTGTTTCTGAACCAAGGTGGAATTTTCATGTCTTCGTATTCTATTCTGATGTTTTTTGAAAAGGCGTTAGTATCGGTAAGTGTAGCGGTCTTGGTTACTTTTCTTATGTTATCTTGATTTTTTGAGAATAGCACTATGCCTGTCTCCTTATCGATAACTTCTTGGTAGTATCCGGTACTATCCTTGGCAATAAATGCCGGTCTTTGTATGTCCTTGTAACGGAAGAGTATCTCATGTGTTACAGTGAGCTCTTTTATCGAGTTTACCTTTGAGCCTACTTCAAGCGGTACTTTGTGTGCAAACTGGTAATAGATACAGCATTTTTGGGTTTCCTGAACAAGGCCTTCCTTGTTTATTTGGAAGAATTCTGTGGATTTTGCTTTCTTTGTTATTTGATCAGAGACTATCAGTAACGATGAGCTTACCTGTTGGACTGTATGTTTTACCACAACTGTCTCTTTGTTGGTTTCAGAGATCGAGTACGTCATGTAATCATTGTATGTAAGACAGATCATATCGCTGCACGTAATTGAGTGTGATAGGATCTGTTGGACTGGTATTATGTTGGAATTTATCATATGGCGTATTCCGTACGAAAGAATGTTATCTCTTTCTTTTCCCTGATACCATCTTGTGGCGTCATCTTTGATCCATTTTGGTATTCCCTCGCTTTCGCTTGTGCGATCTCTGATTATTTTTGTCACCAATGGCGCATCTAGTGCGGACGCAAGTCTTTCTAGGCGATCAGGATCGGTGGAACCCCATGCTATGTCATTATACAGTTTAAGACAGCTTCGCAGATCCTTGTTGTAAAGATGTCTTTGTTGGAATTTTTCCCTGCCAAGCTTGTCAAGATCTGGGTAGATCTTCTCGCAGTTTTGAATAATAGAGAGCTTTGATGTATCTAGCTCTGCAAAAGATTTGTTTGTAGTGCCGATTGAGAATATAGCAAGCACGCTTATTGCTATGAGAAGTTGTTTCAATGCGAAAGTTCCTTGTGTATGCATAATTAAAGACACGTAGAAATTATGCGAATCATTTTAATATTATTTTAGATCGTATTCTGGTTTCCATATTTTGACGTCCGGAGGAGTCACTATGATTCGCTCTTCTCCCAATCTTGCAATGTCTGCGTTGTAGTTTTTTGCTTGCGCATAAAGTTCTTCAACTAGCTTTCTGAGCTGCTCGACATCTTTTTGTGCCAGCGGTGTGACCCGGAGGATGAGTATCATGTTTTTTTTCATGTCCTCTTTGATTGAATGGATATCGCTCGGATCACGAATTGTGATTGCTTTCAGATAAGTTGGGCTTTCCTGCTTTTGCATCCAATTATGATGCGATCTACTCCCTCAAAAAGTCTTTCGCATCGGTTATGAACCTAATATGTGGCTTTTGTTCCTAAACTCGAAGGGGCAGATAGTCTTGCTCTTGTGCACCGATTGTAGAAATCTCTAATTTTTCTACGCCGTTGTTTTTTTCGACTACAACTATGCCAGTGGATTCCCTTGGCGCATCAGAATATCTTAGTGTTATTGATGCGCAAAGTTGTGCAAATGTTTGCACGTTTTCTCCTCGCAGTACTGCTGTGGGCCCCATATGATCCTTTGCATAAAATATCAAATCGTTTGGAAGTGCAAGAGCTTTGATCATCTCATTCTCGTCTTTGTTTCGTCCAACAACCAGTTTCGTTTTTTCATCTAATCTGAAGTGTCTACCGATTTTTAACAGATCAATGTCGTTGATGGTAGGATTTTCCACGTGAGCAAGAAGATCTTTTGCGCGTTTTCCAAATGCGGGGTCAGTCAAGAGGCATCCCCCACCTGCGTTAGGAGGATTTTCTATTCCAAACTCTTTTGCAAGTTGAAGTTGTGTTCTTCTTGATCTGCCTTTGATCATTCCAAGATTCTCTCTTTTTATCAGACCATGCTCTTCTGGGATTGTTTTTGGCAGTAATGCTGCAGACAGGGGTCGTACGATATAGCCTTCAAGATCAGATTCTTTCTCTATGGTTCTTAATGCGGGTCCGTGTTGACTCATTGGTCTTTGTCCTAACACTTCTCCAGATATGATAAATTCGGCGCCAATCTCCTCCATGTGTTTTTTTGCGGCCTTGAACATCATTGCTCTGCAATCAATACATGGATTCATTCCGGCGCCAAAGCCATGTTTTGGATGTTTTAGCATTTCGATATATTCATCTCCAAGATATACTGTCTTTAGATCGACCCCTAGTGAGTCGGCCCTCTCCCTTATCTCAAATCCACATCCCCTACCACAATCAAAATCACAAAAAGGGGTCTTGATCGCAACGGCGGACACTTCAAATCCTTGACTTTGCATCATTTTTACGGCAAGCTGGCTGTCTAGTCCGCCAGAGAGCAGTGCGACAACTTTCTTTTTTTCTTCCAACATTGAAAAGATTTGATCGCCATTATACAAACTTTGCAAAGTACATAATTGTTCTGAAGACAGTATGAAAACATTAATCCGGCCGCTTTTTCAGATTAACTGTGCGTGATAGAAGAAAAAGGCTGCTAAAGTACGCAGCCGATGTAAATTGCAATGTTTTAGTCACATTTGAGCCTGAAAACCTATTTTACATGACAGGATTTTGGGGCGAGGCGATCGGTGTTTTAGAGGCTGGCAAAACCACCATAATTGCACCCGAGCTTGAGGTAGGGCGAGCAAAAAAGGAGTCAGTTGATTGTCAGGTAGTTACAGCAGAGCGCGGAGTTGGCCTTGTGGCCTCTCTGATTGCTAGAATAAAGGGCAAAAAGATCTGCACCGACTGTCAATCATACACTACTATGCAACTGCTCCGTAAATCGGTTCCCAGTATAAAACATTCTACTGAGCCATTCTATCGTGCCAGAGAGATAAAAGACGAAAAAGAGATCACGATCCTCAAAAAAGCATCAAAAATCATTGATCAGATGTATGAGGTATGTGCAGATAAGATGTACGTAGGGCAAAAGGAGTCGCAGCTGCAATCCATGTTAATGTCGTTTGCGAACGAGCACGGCATGTTCAGCACTGGGTATCGCTCAACACTCAATCCGCTAATAATTGCAGGGGGGCCGAATGGGGCATTACCGCATGCACAAGTGACAGACAGAAAGTTTGTCAAAGGGGATCTGGTAGTAGTTGATCTTACCCTAAGATACAAAGGATATGTAAGTGATGCGACTAGAACATTTGGTGTTGGTAAAGTAAGCGAGATAGCAAAGCAGGCGTATGAAATTGTCAAGGAATCTCAAAGTGCAGGACTCAAGACTGTAAGGCCGGGAATTTCCTGCAAAGCTGTTGATGATGCATGCAGAGAATACATCAACAAAAAAGAATTTGGCCAATACTTTATTCATTCTACAGGTCATGGAATCGGACTTGAAGTGCATGAATTCCCAACAATCAGTCAAAAGAGCCAAGTCATCTTGCAGAATAATATGGCAATAACAGTTGAGCCTGGAATCTACATTCCCAAAAAGTTCGGTGTGCGTATTGAGGATTCTGTGATTGTAAGGGACAGGCCTCTTGTCTTGCACAAGTTTACAAAAGATTTGATTATAGTTTAGGCTGTTCGATGGTCGTTCATTTTTCACATACACCAATCTAACTATAATTGCAACAATGATGTTATTAGTGGAGTCATTGTTGGGTGTGTGCTTCCATTAAAACGGAAAATACCTCCCAACATTCTTCTTATGGTTTTTTAGCAACAAGTATGAGCACCTTCCATGGAAAGACGATCCGGCCGTCTTTTTTTGTGAAAGGTAGGGTTTTTGTTCTGATCTCTTCTTTCATTTGTTTAAGGTCTTTTTTTTCCAGTTCGCATATCTTTTGTTTTAGCGGAGTCGCAAGATACCGCAGGTAGTTTTTCCAATATTCTGCAAATGTTCCAGGTGAGTATTTGTATTGATATTGCATGATTTTGATGTTTGAAAATCCTGCTTTTGCTGCTTCCCTTTTTAGTTCCTGTATTGTTCCGAACCTATCAAGGGATGGAGCGCCCTTGGGCAGGTAATCGGGGATAAACTTTGTGACCACATCAACAATGCTGCTAAAAAATGGTACCGTATTACCATTTCCATGAACTGCCAATGCAAGCGTTCCGTTATTTTTCATACAACGTTTTATGTTTCTGAGTACTTTTTGTGAGTCTGGAAAGAAAAATAGTGCATATTGACATGTTACCTTGTCAAACTTTTCATTAAAATGAATACATTCTGCATCAGCTATAATAAAATCCGCGCTTCTGTTTTTGACATAATTTTTTGCTATGTATATTGCGGTCTGAGAGCTATCAATTCCTACTACACGTCCTTGCGGGCCAATTTTTGAGAGGATTTTTTTTGTTACAGCTCCAGTACCGCATGCAACATCAAGTACAGTGTCGCCATGACGGATTTGTGCCAATTTTATAATTTCGTCGGTACTCTTGAATGGGCCTACGCCGTCTTTTGCCCACCTCCGATGATATCTTGGTGCGATTTCATTCCAAGTTTTTATCAGTCTTTTTTTGTATTCAGTATAGAGCTTACGTGTCTTGAGTCCTGCCATATTCTCTAACACTAGACGTAAGACAGACTTTATTATATCGTAAAACCTGATCATGCATTATGGAAGCAACTCTGAAGGGAGGCAAGCTGCACGATATCACACAGTTGGGAGTAAGATTGGCAGTAGGCGTAATTTTTATCGTACAGGGCTCGGGCAAATTCAATGAAGGTTTTGTCGGATTTCTTACCAACATAGGGCTTCCGCCCGAGATGCAGATTCCCATAGCGCTAGCAGAGGTAGTTTCAGGGATTCTACTGGCAGTTGGAGTTCTGAGCAGAATCTCGGCATCGCTGCTTTCAATCATCATGCTTGGAGCCATCTTCCATGTAAAGGGAGCCCAGAGTCTTACGGGTCAGGGAGGATATGCGCTAGACTTGCTTATTCTTGCGTGTTGTCTACTAGTAATAGCTTCAGGCCCCGGAAGGGCGTCAATATCGCACGTGGTAAAAAGAATTCCAAGATTTCTACACTAGTTTCTTAGATGATCTCAGTTTTACCAGCAGCATTGCAGGCAATGCAAAATACATCAGGATATTGAGCAATATTATTCCAATTCCATAGCCCATGACTTGTTGTTCAGAGTGCACGTCAGCGTAGCTTAGAATGGATAGTGTGGATAGCATAGGGGTGATTGTTATCCTTACGAGCTCCTTGAAAAGTGGGCTTTGTCGCTCCAAGTCAGAAATTGTTGGGCTGAACGAATAGTAAATGTGGTTGAATGCAGTCATAAAGGCAGTTCCAGAGCCAGTGGAAAACAGGACGTTTTGGCGTAATTCTCTGAGCATCTGGACTTGGGACGACATTTCTGTTCCGTATGCTGCCGTGGCGATGAGACACCCACCGTTCTTCTCATCTGATGTTTTTGTTGGTGGTGTGGCATAGGATGTGGATATTTGGAATGTGTCGATTACTGCCTGAAATTTTGGTTCGGATTTTGCAAAGTCATTTTCGCTATTGGTGTAGGTCAGCACGTAGAATTTGTCATCTTTTTTGATAACTACTTCCTTGAATTTTACGTTGATAAGTCCTGAGTCCATGTCAAAATTTCCGTCAACATATCTGATGAATGCTTCGTTGCCGTTGATAGTGGAGCTCTCTTCGCTTATGATCTTTACCGTGCCTGCTTCAATTGCAGGTTTTAGTGATTTTTTAATGGATTCTGCATAGTCGGTAATTGACGTGCCATTAGCATCAAGTATGGATACAGAGATCGCCGGTGTAAATCCGCCGATTTTTGAGCCAACAGCTACAATATCAGGTGTTTGTGAGTTTCTTTTTGGTGGTTCTTGTACAAGCCAACCAGCTGGTGCATCAAATGATATTCCCAGTTTTTCATTAGAATATTTTTGTGGCATCTGCTCTGATGGAGTGTCGACTCTTTGTGGTTCTCCAAGATCAAGCAGATCAGGAATCTCTGATCTTTGTTTTACCTCGGCTTTTAGGATCTCACCCTGCCCCCAGTTCAGAGGTATGTCGTTAGTTGCCTGGCCTCCAGTTTCTAAATTGGCAATCTTATCAAGTGTGGCATAGCTAGAGTTTGTAGCTAATCTTCCAAACGCTGCATAGTTTCTATCAAGGTGTGGAGAGTCCTTGTGCACGATAAAGAACTGTGAGCTTCCGCTGTCAGGATCAAGCCCCCTTGCCATTGAGACTATTCCTCTCTTGTGCATTATGTTGTTAAATTCCCCGGGAATCAAGTAACCGGCATCACCAGTTCCCCACTCTTCCACTTTTTTGTAGGCACCAGGTTTTGTTTTTGGGTCGCCTCCCTGAATCATAAAGTCCTTGATCACCCTGTGAAAGATCGTTCTGTCATAGAATTGGTGTTCTGTGAGGTTGAGGAAATTTTCAACTGTCACAGGTGCATCATCAGGAAAAAGCTCAATTACCATCTCTCCAGACGGAGTATGCAATACCACCACCTTGTCAGATATACGAGTCTCTGCAAATGCTTGTGGTACAGCAAGTAATACAATAAGCAAGATCGGAATTACTGCTATGCCTAGTTTCAACAAGTGGTCGTTTTTTAGTCTCAAATAAAAGCTAATTGGGTTAGTTTTTAACAAGTTTTGATTCAGACTAAAATGAATGGATGTAGATGAAAAAATAAAGGCCCATCTTCTTTCCGTCTGGCGCAAAGAAAAGAAGCTTTTCTCAAGGGGAAAGGAATGCATGCTGCTTGTCACTACAAAACACGTCATGTTCATATCAAAAACTGAGGCAAAGATGAAGTGGTGGAAGGCGGCAGTTCAGAGACAGGCAATAATACTGATGAAGTCCCCAGACACTATGCTAATCCATGACGGATATGACGAGAAAAATCTGCAAGAAGATATACAGAATGAAAAGAACGAGGTGTTTTTGTTAACAGATGTCATATCAGTTGATTCTGAGGAAAAGTCTTGGGGGAGTGTATTGAATCTCAAGATTCGAGATGGCGAGAAAGAAAAGAGTTTTGAGTTATCAATTGTAAGGGATTGGGTAGGTTATCCAATAAGAGACCCGATCAAGTTTCTCAAGGTTGACTGGAAACCCATAGTGCAGTACATACGGGAAAAAGGAGTTACACACTAGATTGACAAATGTTTTTGCCGTTGGCGTCGGACCTGGATCCAGCAAGTATGTGACAGAAATTGTAAAAGACATTATACAAAATTGCGATGTTGTCATAGGTTACAAGTATACACTCAAAACAATAGAGTCGCTCCTTGGTGGAAAGGAAGTCTATGAGGTGACTATGAAGGATCAGGAGGACACATACCAGAAGGTTGCAAGAAATCTGGGGGAAAAGAAGCTGGTAATTCCGTTTACAGGCGATGTTAATTTCTCAGAATCCGAAGTGGTCGACAGGTTAGTTGAGATTTTCGGCAAGATCCAGATAGTTCCAGGAGTTAGTGCCGTGCAGGTGGCGGCGGCAAGATCTCAGGTTCCACTTGACAAGTCCAGAGTGATAACCATGCATGTAACCACGTCGATTGAGGACAAAAAACTCGATCTCCAGAAGGCGTTAATTGACGGGTACAGTGTTGTGTTGGTTCCAAGACCATGGCCAAGGATGCCGGAAAAACACTTTATGCAATCAGAAATTGCAAAATACTTGAAAAGAAACGGCTTTGACACATCGAGATTAAAAGTGCATGTCTACGAGTTTTTGACCACTGAAAAAGAAACCGAGTTTGTTGGTACCGTCCAAGAGCTAGAGGGAAGAGAGTTTTCGGATCTGTCTGTGATGGTCATTAATCAGACGAAGTTGGAATCATACATCAATTTCAAAGACTAGTTAATCTGGGTCTTTGGAGACTGGACCTTGGAGCTATCAATAACGAAGATCGTCATGTCTATCCATTGGTATTTTTTATCAAATAGCCTGTAAAATCCCTGTTCATCAAATGTTACTGTCCACGATCTTCCCGGTAGGATTTCACTACTTGAGATCTTGCCATCCGAAGTAAACGTCTTTTTTCTTGAGTTGTAATTGGCAGTGCCACTTTCCAGCGAATGTGATTGTGTATCCTCGTTTATGAACGTGATCTTGGTTCCAGGAGGTATTGTCAATCTATCCTCTGAGAGATATCTAAAACTGAATCCAGCTTGTTGGTCTACGTAGGTCCGATCTTCTGGGTTTGCAGCTCCCTTCAATATTTTTACGACCACGTCTGATTTCTGCGTAGTCTGGGTTGGAGCGATTGCAAATTCGGAGATCATTGCAGTGTAAAAGAGCTTTGTTGATTTTCTAGAAGGATCAGTAAGAGTTCCAGATATGGTGTATATCGAGTCTGTTGTGGTTTTACCGACAAGCCTTCCAAGTGCCTTGAGTGAGTATTGTTTTCCATCGGTACCAGTTGCAGTAGAGCTTATCGTGATTATTTGCCCGTTCCGCAGCGCCGTGCCACTAAATCCTGAGATGGTCATTTCTTTTCCGTCAGTGGCAAACAGCATGCTAGATAATGAAAGATCTACATTTGTTTTCTTCTGTCCTGATGTGAAAATGAGCTCAATGTTAGTATCGGTGATAGACCGTTCAGAGACCGCAAAGCCGTTGCCTGTAAGTGAGTATGCTTTATTTGCAGCAATCTGCGCCTCTGCCGGCTGGTACGACAGAATCACTGCCATGCTTATTAAAAACAGTGTTGCGATAAGATATAATTTCACAATATATTGATGATGTGATTTTGTTTATAGATTACTACCAAATTATTTTTGTCCAATCTGCTAAATTTTATCAAGGCAGAATTACGCCTAATTTATCCTGAGTGGGCCGTTAGATTCGGAGAAGGTCTCAATCATGTACGCCTCGATTATTCCTCCTGCAAGCAAAAGTCCAACCACTATTCCGATTTCAATTAGAAGTGGTTTTATCTGCTGCCTGATTGGCATTTTCTTGAAAAGGCCCAATATTAGCAGAAAGCTGCGCGACATTGCAATCGAGTATGCAGCAAGCTCCATTATTCCAAACGGAGTAGCAAAGATCAGGGCAAGGGGCGGGATTTGGGCCAGAAACGGTGCAGTGGTTGCAAGCGCCGCAAAGGCAAAGCCTGTAGAAAACGCTGAGAAAATCCCCCACCCGATTCCAAATCCTGGTATAAACATTGCAAGTGCGATCTCAGTATTGTGCATGAAGATCTCAAATCCAAAGTTGCCTGTCTGTAGTGCAGTCAGGAGTTTGTTGAATTCGTCCAGAAAGATCTGTGCTTCTTCTTCAGGAACCTCCATCTCTGCACCGAGCGAAAAGGCTGCTGAAAAGACACCTAGGAATACAAAAAAATACAGTATTCTTTTCTTTAGCACATCCACGCTCTTGGTTTAGCTTATTTGAGTCTGTTGCTTGGAAGAAAATCAGCAGGGTAAAACACTGCTACAGATTTAATTAAAACTTGTTTGAGTGATTTTGTGTTATGATAAAAGATGTAGGGGCTGCGCTTGATTTTGCCTTAAACAAGGGATTCCAAATTCATCCAGATGCACTCAAGGTTTTAGAGCAGATTGATGTCAAGGATTTGGAAAACATAATCAAGCAGGTAGTTAGAGAGAAGGAAAAGCAGCGGCTCTATCTTATCTCACAAAAGGATTTGGAAGTATTTTTGGGCATATCTGAGGACGAAGTGATTGATTCTGACCATGAGATTATCTTTGATCCCACGCCCAAAATTGCCTCTGCCGAAGGCGTTGCAGGATTTAACGCCCTTTTTGCCAGCAGGTTTTCGAAATTAAAGAAAATAGTCTCGAACAGGCCTGAATCAAAGATGCTAAAGCAGATCTCTGCAGTCATGTCTGTCAAATCAAAGGACGAGGTCTACGTATGCGGGCTTGTTACAGATAGAAAAACGGATAGAAATGTAACCAGAATCACGCTTGAGGACAACACGGGTCTAATTGAAACTATAGTGTTAGATGAGAATCTAAAAGATGTCGCAGCTTCATTGCTCATGGACCAGTTTGTCATGGAAAAAATAGTGGCAAGTAAGAATGGCGGCTTTATCGTCAAGGATATAATATTGCCAGATATCCCCGATCATGCACCCAACCGCTCAAGGACTGAGGCTTATGCATTGTTTTTGTCAGACATGCATATAGGTAGCAAGTATTTTATGGAAAGAGAGTTCTCCGAGATGATCTCGTGGCTTTCAAGCCAAGACCCCATAGCGCGCAAAGTAAGATTCGTAGTTATTGGTGGGGATGTTATCGACGGCGTAGGTATCTATCCTAATCAGGATAAAGAGCTTGTGGCTCCAGATACGGCAACTCAGATGAAGATGCTCTTTGAGGCGCTTGATAAGATACCAAAACACATCAAAGTGTTCGTTTCGCCTGGAAATCACGATCCTGGTAGGCGCGCGCTACCACAGCCTGCAATACCAGCAAAATACAGTCATGATATGTGGGGCCGCAGGAACTTTTTCATGGTTGGCAACCCTGCAATGATCTCGCTAAACGGTGTCAAAGTGCTCATATTCCACGGACAGAGTATAGATGACATAGTAAAGACAACCCCGGGTCTTAGCTACGATAATCCTGCAAAGGTCATGCAGTATCTTCTGAAGGCAAGGCATCTGAGCCCAATTTACGGGGCACAAACTCCGATTGCGCCTGAGCTTGAGGATTTGATGGTAATAGATGATGTGCCCGATATCTTTCACACAGGACACGTTCATGTAATAGGATTGGATTTGTACAGGGGCGTGTTACTTGTAAACTCTGGTGCTTGGCAGTCACAGACTCCATTTCAGGCTGGGGTAGGAGTAACTCCAACGTCGGCAGTTGCGGTTTTGGTCAATCTAAAGACGTTCAAGGTCTACACCAAGGATTTTGTACCAAAGGCAATTTAGAGTATATCTGCTAAAATTATGTCATTCTGAAACGCCTTCTTGACGGTTTCAGGTTGGATTGTAAGGTTGTATTTTTTCGTCCTTCCATGCATACCTTGATGGATGATCTTTCCTGTGATAAGTCCAGAGAGCTCAATATCGCTTAGTATCTGAGTGGCCCTTCTTTGGGTTACCTCCTTCTGTCTTATCGTTTTGCAGAGCTCCTTGTATGTGTGATATACCTCGCCCGTTGCGGCACCGTTGCTCCTCATCACTGCAACTATTAGCAGCTTTTCATGCAGTGGGTATGAGTTGAGTGCTGTGAATTCCTTGTCCTCCTCCATTTTCTGTGCTGCTCGTCGGATGTGTTCTTCTGTCACGTGATTTGCCTGTTCTCGTTCTGCCAGCTCGCCTGCAACACGCAGCAGATCGATGGCCCTTCTTGCGTCGCCGTGCTCTTGGCCTGCCAGTGCGGCGCAGAGATTTAGGGCCGCTTCGCCTACCGCATCTTTTATGAAGGCAGACTTGATTCTCTCCGCAAGAATCTGTTTTATCTGATCAACTGAATAATTGGTAAAGACCACCTCCTCCTCGCTGAGGCTACTGATTACTCTAGGATCCAGACGTTCCTTGAAGGTAAGTAGATTTGATATGCCGATAAGGGTCAATGAACCCCCCTCTTTGAGCCTCTCGTTTGCCCTTGTAAGATTGTAAAGTATGTCCTTTCCTGTCTTTGATGCAAGCTCGGCCAGATAGTCTATCTCGTCGACTACGAATATGGCGTTTATGGAATTGTGTTTTATGGTATCTATGATTTTAGTGAATACGATGCTAATTGATAGGCCTGTCGTGGGTAATTCTATACCTAGTTTTGAGCCAAGGTGAACCAGCAGACCGTAAATCGTAGTCTCGTCTTTGGCGTTTGCATAGATGAATTTGATTGGAAATTTGCTGTCTTGGACTTTTTTTTCTATTTTTGAGAGTACTTTGGAAACTACCAAGGTCTTGCCCGTTCCTGGTTTGCCATATATTAGCAGGTTTGATGGCCTACTTCCCTTCAATATCGGTAATAGTGCTTGGGTTACCTTGGCTAGCTCTGCATCCCTATGCAAAATTACTTCAGGCTCGAATTTTGTCTGCAGGACGCTTCTATCCTTGAGTAGTGAGTTTCCTTGTATTGCGTTATCCAATAATTTGTCAACCGGATCGTTACTCAATTACTCCCACACCTATTTGTAGAAACCAAAGATAACATCATCAAACATATCATAATTTGACCTTTTACTAGTAAGTGTAAACCCGCCTGCAAATGTCCATTTGAACTTGCCTTTCTTTTTGGCCAGCTCTGGGTTCTTTCTCTCAGTTTTTATTTTTTTTAGGATCTCAACTGCAACAATACGGTCATCCTTTACTGCTATTGCATCAGGTGACTTTCCATGTAGATTAACAACACGCCATCCTTCCAATTCTAATTCTCTTATCTTTTCTTCCAGGGCCGCTTGATGTTTTTCTTTGTTTACCTTCTGCATGTGAAAAACCATCACACCCCTCATTAAAAGATAGAGAGACACCATAATTTCCAATCATTATGTTAGTTTTTGATAACAACCTATACCTAATCATTCATTTCATTTTCTTTTTTAAAAAAAATTTTGAAAAGAGGAACAGTGGAAGTATAGGTGTGTCTCTAGTTAAAGATGGGGGGTGTGTTTATTCACAAACTGTTAAGTTTATGTTAAGATTGGGTAGGAAAAACCCGAATTTGACCCCTTTATTTCCACTCTAGGCGTGAAGATCGATATTAACAGTGTTAATAGCCTAAAAACAACCCCTTTATTTCCACTCTAGGCACGAAATCTAATTAATATGGGTTTTTCAGGTGGGTGTAATTGTTAATAGCCTAAAAACGGTTAGGCGTGAGCCACGCAGTCAATGTTAACAACTCAACTGGTTAACAATTATCATCGGATCAATTCAACTGTTAACTAGTTAACACGATCGATCACAATGGCCAAGAAAAGGATACGGATAGATTTGGAGGATACAGATGGTGCCAAATACAACTTTAACATAGAAGGCAATATCACTAGAGATAAAGTTCTCAAGATATTCGAGTTAATGGATTTGATGAATATTGAGGATCAGGAGGAGGCACCACAACTGGATTCTGTAGGTGCCAAAATATGGCACATAGTAGACAAATACTTCCCTATGGGCAAGTTTACCTCTACAGAAATACTGGAAAAATACGAAGACGAGTATAACGAACCTGTAAAACTAAGCATAATTTCGACTTATTTGGCCAGGTTTAACACCAAGGGTAGGATTAACAGGCTGCGTAACGGTAGAGAATGGGTATACCAACTGGTAAAAATCCCACAGAGAGCAGACTAGGATATAGTCGCCCGCCTAACAACTAGCGAATCGCCCTGCAAACTGATTTTGACATAGTCACCCTTCTGTATACCAAGGTATTTACGGAATTGCTTTGGTATTGAGATTGTGCCTACTGCTGTGATCTTTACCAACTCATCATTTTCTGTTAGCATAATTAATTTATTAATTCAAGATATTTAATATTTTATAGATTATTAAATTATAAGATTTTAGTACCGTCTGGCCAGAATTTACCATACTGATCCAGAAAAACAGATCGAAAAATATCAGTAGACTTAGGCCGTAATTGGCGATTCCAGGTTTCCTAATCTGGCCCGGCCTTTTTCCGTAATCTTGTAAGTGAATGGTTTCTTTTTTGTATTTCTTTCCACCAAACCATCCTCAAAAAGCCGCTTCATCAGTCTAGATGTGTGTTCACGGCTTCGACCTATTGTGATTTGGATGTCACGTGACGTCATTTCCTTGGTTGTGATTAATCCTAACACATGTTCTGCTATGCCGTTAAAGTCCATATTGGGCATTCTTGGCTTTGAAACCGGCCTTTCAGGCTCTTTTCTTACCGGCTCCTCTACCTTTTTCTCCAAAACGGCCTCAACTTTCTCGATTACTGGTGCAGGAACCTTAGTCTCTTCCAAATCAAGTGCATCCATGCGTATTTTCATGTCGATTAACTGCCTCTCATAATACTCTAGGCGTGACAAATATGAAGGATCCATACCTTTCTGGGCCGAAAATGACCTGATTTTGTTGTAAATTGTCATACCGAATATACCAACCACGAATGCGATAATCACACTAGCTATGATTTGTGGGTCAGGAATCTCGATTAGCATCACTTAATGAGAACAAATGTTGTGATTTATTGTGATTGGACAACATAATTTCACACTTTGAGTCAACATGTGCATCATCACTAATCACTATCTAGATAGAGCGGATGCCAGCAATAATGTGATACATCACATTCCACACGCCTGTCTGACCAGTTTGTCTATGACATTCATCACTTGCTCCTCTCTTTCTGGAAAAACATCACTGTCTTTTATCACAGAAACCTGTTGCGCAAGCCTAGATATCACATCAATGTCATCTGGAAGTAATATGCCGAGGCCCCGAAGCAGTATGATGGAATAAAACAAGCCCATGAGCTTGTCCCTTGACTGAGATACCTGCCTAAAGTAGGCTCCTTTACTTATGTTGAACTCGAGCTGCTCGATATTCTTGTGATTTAAAATAATTTCAATTTGTCGTTCTGTAAATAATGATTTTTTTATAATTTGACGTATAATGTTATTAAAATTAGACCCTTCGAACTCTCCCATAGCTATACAGATCTGTATACCACAGTCTAAATTAAACTTTAAAGCACTATAGGTAAACCAACCCCATGGGCAAAGTAGAACAATACTTACTGTCGGCTAGGAAAAGAAAGGCCAGTCTTATCTTCGTGTTGATTGATTCCGAGGTTTCAAAAATGAAAGAATCGGTCAAACTTGCAAAGAATGTTGAAAGGCTTGGTGCGGCAGCCATATTGGTGGGCGGATCCTCCGCAATTAACCAACTGGAGATGGCACAGGTTGTAAAAACTATAAAAAAATCCGTAAAAATTCCAATAATTCTATTTCCTGGAAATGTTACTGGTGTGGTTCCCAAGGCAGACGCAATATTGTTTAGCTCTCTTATGAACTCAGAAAACCCATACTATATTACGCAGGCTCAGGCACTTGGAGCCCCTACTGTACTCAAATTCGGCCTAGAACCATTACCAACCGCATACATAATAATTGGTGAAGGAACTACTGCATGGTTTGTAGGATCCGCGCGGGCAATACCGTTTGACAAGCCAGGAATAGCAGCAGCATACTGTCTTGCGGCACAATTTCTAGGAATGAGGTTTGTTTACCTTGAGGCAGGCTCAGGCGCAAAACAAAGTGTCAGGCCAGAGATGATTCAGGCCGTAAGAAAAGTGTTCAAGGGATTTCTTATCGTGGGTGGAGGTATTAGGGATGCCAAGACCGCGGCCACGATTGTAAAGGCTGGGGCTGACGCCATAGTCATAGGAACACTGCTTGAAAAGGAAAATGATAGCCTCAAAAAGCTGGCCGAAATAGCAAATAGCCTCAAAAACAATAGGAAATAACATGTCGGAGAATGCGGCAACATCCCGCCTTAATGGGATACCTATGCCAACATACTATTTGGATTATTACGCCAGCTTGTCTGAGAACACATACAAGATATTTGAGCACGCAGCACAGGCCAAATCCACCCTTGTGGACTCTTCAGGAATAGTGGAACCTAAGATTGCATTTGATCTTGCAGATCGGGTGGCAAAGATGCATGATATAGACATTGCCGAACCGCTAAGAGAGTTACTAAAGACGATGGGAAAGGAGCTGGCCGCACTTGAGATTTCAAAAAACATAGCTCTTGGCAGGTACCTTCCAGAGGATACGCCACTTGAAAAAAGGCTTGACAACGCAGTGCGTGTTGGGCTTGCCATAGTTACTGAGGGGGTCACAATAGCGCCTCTTCAGGGAATTAACAGCGTTACAATCAAGAAAAACAGGGACGGCACGGACTATCTATCAGTGTCAATTGCCGGTCCGATGCGTTCTGCAGGAGGCACAGAATCGGCTGTCACCATGCTCATAGCAGACCATGTAAGACGTACTGTAGGGCTGCAAAAATACCAAGCAAACTCGTTTGACGATGAAACTGGCAGGTTTGTCGAGGAGCTGCGCATCTACGAGCGGGATGTGGGCAGCTTTCAATATCACGTACATGATGAAGATATAGTCACTGTAATCTCCAACTTGCCAGTAGAACTTGATGGAGTTGATACAGACCCGAACGAAGTAGTAAACCACAAGAACATGGTGAGAATCAAAACCGACCGCGTTCGGGGCGGCGCACTGCGCGTCCTAAACGACGGCCTCATAGGGCGGGCCAAGAAGCTACTCAAACGAATAGATCTCTACAAGCTTGATGGCTGGGAATGGCTGGGCCTGATTAAGGGAGGAGTGCAGAAAGGGGATGGAGAAGACTCGGCTGCAAAAAGGCTCAAAGAGGTAATTACCGGCAGATCCGTACTTTCGCTACCAAACAAGATAGGAGGTTTTAGGCTCAGGTACGGCCGGGCATGTAACACCGGGTTTGCAGCCGTCGGAATTCATCCGGTCATTGCAGAAATTCTACACCACACCATAGCGGTTGGAACCCAGATAAAGATCGATATTCCTGGAAAAGGGGCAACGGTGGCGTTTGTAGACACAATTGAAACCCCGACGGTCCGGCTCAAGGGCGGCGAGGTTGTAAAGATAAAGGATGTAGAACATGGAATAAAAATTAGAGACCAGATTGAAAAAGTGCTTTATCTTGGGGACATACTGATCTCATACGGCGACTTTTTAGAGAACAACGCCCAGCTGATTCCTTCCGGGTATGTAGAAGAGTTTTGGATTGAAGAGCTAAAACAACGGATTCTCAAATACGAACCGAATTCAGAGCTAGGCGAGTTCCTGCAGAGGACGCCCGACTTTGAAGAGGCACTTGAGATTTCACTGAACTTTAAAATCCCATTACACCCGCAATACCTCTTCTACTGGGAACAAATCACAATCGAGGAGCTTCGTGAGCTTGCCTCACCACTAAAAATAGAAGAGAATGCGATTCGGTACGCAAGCAGGTGCAAGCCGATTCTAGAAAAAATCGGCGTACCGCACAAGGTATCAGAATCGGAGATCGTGATTCAAGACTTGGAGGCTGAAATATTCTACCAGCTTCTCTTTGCAAACCCACTGCAGTACGCTGAAACCGTACCTGAAACGATCTCAAAATCATCAGGCATAACAATAAGGCCAAAATTCTCAACATCTATTGGAGTCAGAATAGGTCGCCCGGAAAAGGCAGCGCCAAGGCTAATGAAGCCCCCAGTCCATATACTGTTTCCAACAGGTGATAAGGGCGGCATAACACGAGATATAGTCAAGGCTTGCACGTCTCCCAATTTTTACTGCAACATAAACAACAGAATGTGCAAGGCATGCAATGAACCATCAATTAGCATCATGTGCCAAAAATGCGGCAACAAAACGGCGGTGGAATTGACATGCCCGATTTGCAGAGCTACGCTTGAGGAACCATTCTGCCAAAAATGCAAGAAAAAAGCCCCGACACATTCATTCAAGCCATTTCCGCTAAAAGAAAAGCTCTTTCTTGCGCAAGAAAAAACCGGCATAAGAGTACAAGAGCCCTTCAAGGGGGTAATGGAACTTATCGGTCAAGACAGGATAGCCGAACCGCTGGAAAAAGGACTCATCAGGCAGTCATTGGATCTTACAGTATTCAAGGATGGAACAGTCAGGTTTGATGCAACCAACTCGCCGCTCACCCACTTTAAGCCGCGCTGGATAGGTACTCCCATACAAAAACTGCACGAGCTTGGATATACACATGACATTGACGGTATCCCACTGAGCAGTCCTGATCAAATGATCGAAATAAAAATGCAGGACGTAATAATTCCACACGAGAGCGGCAAATACTTGGTGCAGGCATGCAAGTACATTGATCTTGAGCTGGAAAAATTGTATGGCAGGCAGCCATTCTATAACGTCAAAAACACCGACGAGCTTGTAGGCCACCTAATAATCGGTCTTGCACCGCATACCTCTGTCGGTATAGTGGGAAGAATAATCGGATATACAGACACACATGTCTGCTTTGGAACCCCTAACTGGCACTCTGCAAAACGCAGGGATGCAGACGGCGATGCTGACTCGATAATGCTATTGCTTGACGCCTTGCTCAACTTCTCAAGGCAGTTTCTTTCCGACAAAATAGGCGGCCTTATGGACGCACCGTTGCTCATCCAACCTGTAGTACTTCCACATGAATCTCAGCCTCAGGCGCACAACTTTGAAGTGACAAAAACACTTCCACTCGAGTTCTTTGAGGATACACTGCAGAGAAAAAAGGCGACCGAGGTCACGTCCGTAGAGATAATCAAAGCTCGCCTGGAAACGGAGACTCAATTTTACGGCTACTATTACACCCACGAGACATCGACTCTTACAACCTCAAGATCGCGCAGTGCATACTCTACGCTGGGCTCAATGCTTGATAAATTCGACCTGCAAATAAGAAACGCCGAGCTGATAGGTGCAGTAGACGCAACAGAGATCGTAACTAACGTGATAACAACTCACTTGGTACCAGACATTATAGGCAACCTTCGCGCATACGGTAGGCAAAAGTTCAGGTGTACAGCGTGCGGTAGGAAATACCGCCGAGTACCGTTAATCCAGCACTGCGTATGCGGTAACAATCTCATCCAGACCATAACAAGACCGTCAATTGAAAAGTACCTTCGCCTTGCAAAGAGATTGGTAGAAAAATACGACGTGGGCCCGTATCTGAAAGGTAGAATTAACACGCTGTCCGATGAAATAGACCTGGTGTTCGGCAAAAGAGCGGGAGACCAACTACTGCTTACGGACTATCAATGACTATCGTAGTTTGACGTACTCGTATGCGCCTAGCTTGTTATCAAAACAATAGCGCACCTTTTGGTAATCCTTCCTGAAAGCCTTTACTTTAGCAGCTAATTTTTTCGGCTCTTTCTTCTCTATGACTATCTTCCTGATGAACGAGGAAATCTCTTTCATTTCCGATTCTTTCATACCTAGCCGTGTGATCTCTGATACACCGAGTCTGATTCCGCCAGGATGGAAATAATTTCTACCCGCCTTGATATCGCCTGGTATGAGTTGTCTGTTTACAATTATGTTGGCTTTTTCTAGGTCTGCCTCCACCTTGCCTCCATCGGAATAATCGAGTACGTTGACTGCAATCTGGTGCGACTTTGTAAATCCGCGCTTTTCTCCGAGCACCTTGAATCCATCACCGCTTAGAGCCTCTGCTAATGCTTTTGCATTCTTGATTACTTGTTTGGCATATTCTTTACCAAATTCTAACGCCTCTGCAAACGTGATTGCCTTTGCTGCCATGTGGTGTATATGGTGGCTGCTTGTGAGTCCTGGAAACGTTGCCTTTTTGATTGCCTCTGCATGTTTTTCTGATCCAAGAACGAGCCCACCTTGAGGACCAAACAACGTCTTGTGAGTACTCATTGTCATCGTATCGGCTCCTTCCCTGAGCGGGTCTTGGAACTGGCCGCCTGCAATCAGACCTGCAACATGCGCAGCGTCATAGTTTATGTGCATTCCATGCCCCTTAAGAAAGTCTGAGAGCTCCTTTACAGGATGTGGAAACAGAAACAGTGATCCCCCGAACATGGCCATTTTTGGAAGTCGATTTGCCTTTTTGAGCTCTTCAACCTTTTCTTTTGTCTTATCGACATCTATTGTCATCTCGTCTGCATCAAAAGGGTAAAACTCTACATCAAGGCCGTGCACCAAACCTGCTGTTCCAGAGTGCTCTTTTTTGCCATGTGATATGTGACCTCCAGCAGGAATTGAGGGGGCAATCATGACATCGCCAGGATTTGTAAACGCTGAATAAACTGCTAAATTTGCAACTACACCTGAAATCGGCCTTACATCCGCAAACTCGGCACGGTAGAGTTTTTTTGCCAAATTCATGCACTGGATTTCAACCTTGTCGATGTAGATGCAGCCTGCATATACTCGCTCTCCTGGCCATCCTTCTGCGTATCGGTTTCCAAAATCAGAAAGCAGTGCCTCCTTTACAGCCGGGCTGGGCACATTCTCGCTGGCAATAAGCGGGATGGAATTTTCAAACCACTTGTTGTGATCCACAAGATCGTCTAGAATTTTTTTGTATGCTGCCCTGTTTGCGGATTTGCCCATGGATTTGCAGTTGAAATTCCCAATTTAAAAACACCGATTCTGCAAGATGCAAAGTATAAAAGGGGAAGGAAGAAATTTTCTTCGTTATGAGTGTTCAAGTACCCAAAGGTAGTCTGCCTGTAGTTTTACTAAAAGAAGGTGCCACAGAAAGCAAGGGCCGCGAAGCACAAAAAAACAACATAGCTGCAGCCAAAATCATAGCTGAGATAGTTCACAGCAGTCTTGGCCCAAGGGGAATGGACAAAATGCTAGTTGACTCATTGGGAGATGTCACAATTACAAACGATGGTGCTACTATTCTCAAAGAAATCGATGTGCAGCATCCTGCAGCAAAAATGCTAGTGGAGATTTCCAAGACCACAGACAGCGAAGTAGGTGATGGGACAACATCCGCAGTCATACTGGCTGGCGCATTGCTTGAAAATGCGGAATCGCTGATAAACCAAGATGTCCATCCTACAATAATAGTGGACGGCTACAGAAAGGCCTCAAAAAAGGTATTACAATTTTTAAAAGAAATAGCCGAGGAGGTAACTGCAAACGACAAAAACATCCTCTCAAAGATTGCAAGAACCTCAATGCAGACAAAGCTGGTAAGAAAGGACTCTGATCATCTTGCTGACCTGATAGTGAAAGCAGTGCTTGCAGTTGCTGAAAAGGAAGGCACGAAATTCATCGTTGATCAAGACGATGTCAAAGTGGAGAAAAAGGCAGGTGGCTCTATGAAGGATTCTATTTTAGTTGAAGGAATTGTGCTGGACAAGGAAGTAGTTCATGGTGGAATGCCAAAGAAAATCAGCGAAGCAAAAATAGCACTCATAAACACGGCGCTTGAAATAGACAAGACCGAATTTGATGCCAAGATTAACATCTCAAACCCGCAACAAATGAAGACATTCTTGGATGAGGAAAACAGAATGATCAAGAATATGGTTGACAAGGTTGTCGGTTCTGGTGCTACCGTCCTTTTATGTCAGAAGGGAATTGATGACATGGCTCAGCATTATCTGGCAAGGGCTGGAATTCTAGCGGTAAGACGTGTAAAAGAAAGCGACATGGCAAAACTTGCTAAAGCCACTGGTGCAAGAATAGTTACAAACCTTGATGATCTGTTTGAAAAGGATCTTGGCTCAGCTCAGCTTGTTGAAGAAAGAAAGATCGAGGAGGACAGATGGGTGTTTGTGGAAGGATGTAAGAATCCAAAAGCAGTCACATTACTTCTGAGGGGCGGTTCCCAAAGAGTGGTCGACGAGGTCGAAAGGTCAGTTCACGATGCGTTAATGGTGGTAAAAGATGTCATGGAAAACCCGTCCATCGTTGCAGGCGGGGGCGCACCTGAAACGTTTGCGGCAACAAGGCTGCGTAACTGGGCAAAATCGATGGAAGGCAGGGAGCAGCTTGCGGTGGAAAAATTTGCAGACTCGCTTGAAGTAATACCGTTAACACTGTCAGAGAATGCGGGGATGGACCCAATAGACACACTAACAAATCTCCGCTCAAAGCAGCTCAAGGGCGAAAAATGGACCGGAATCGATGTAATGAAATCCAAGGTGGGCAACATGAAGACAAGCGACATAGTAGAGCCACTGGCAGTAAAGAACCAGATAGTCTCCGCTGCAACGGAAGCAGCATGCATGATTTTAAGAATTGATGATGTGATTGCTATTGCCAAATCCGGACCACCCGGAGGCCCAGAAGGCGGAATGCCTGGAATGGGCGGTATGGGAGGCATGGGAGGAATGCCTGGAATGGGAGGAATGGGTGGAATGGATATGGGCGGCATGGGCGAGATGTAATCGCAAACCATCAAACGTTTATTTCCTAACATATCATACCTTTTTTGTTGAGCGGCGCAACCAAGATAATCACCGGCGTCAAATACGCATATCTGGGAGCGTTCTTTGCGCTACTTTCAGGTCTGTTCTACCCTTTCATACAAGGTGGAACTGAAGACTATGTAGTGTTTGGCATAGCCATCCTGTTCGTCGGCTTGGCAGGGGCCATACTTGTTTACAAGGCAACAACTTCGGACAAAAAACGCGGATATTATTTTGGAATTGGATTTGGGCTAATTGCAATATCGCTTTTCTACATCTTCCAAACTACTGGAAGACCGCTTATCTAGACATCAAAGTAAAGATAAAACTCGTGCGGATGCGGCCTTATTGAAATCTCACGATGATCCTTTCTTCCAAGCTCTATTATTTTATCAATTACATCGTTTGAGAAAACTGGATTGAGGAACTTCCTGTCTGATTCTAACTCGTCTAGAGCTTCACCTAGAGTTGCAGGAACCGTCTTGATTCCCCGCTTTACGCGTTCTTCCTTTGTCATATGGTAGATGTTCTCAAGCACTGGATCACCCGGGTCCATCTTCTTTTTTATTCCATCAAGGCCAGCTGCTAGCACAGCTGAGAAAACTAGATACGGGTTTGATGACGGATCTGGAGCTCTGTACTCAAACCTTTTAAGATATGCGTATTTTTCTCCTCTAAAATGCTCTGGCACCCTTATTGCAGCTGAACGATTACTTGGACTCCACGCAATATACACTGGAGCCTCATAACCTGGAACCAGTCTGTGGTAAGAGTTCGTAGTAGGATTTGTGATTGCGCACAATGCTCTTGCGTGGTTTAGGATTCCACCGCAAAAGTATCTGCCAATCTGACTGATCTCGTCTTTTGCATCCCTGTCAAAAAATGCATTCTTGTTGTCCTTCCAGAGGCTCACGTTGGTGTGCATACCTGAGCCGGCATCCATTGAGATCGGCTTTGGCATCATAGTTGCAACCTTGCCGAATTTTTGCGCTACATTCCTTACCACATATTTGTAGGTCTGTGCGCCGTCTGCAGCGTTAGTAAGGTAATCGTATTTGATGTCTATCTCACACTGTCCTGCAGTGGCCACCTCGTGGTGGTGGTTATCGCACAAAATTCCAAAATGCTCATTTAGCATATCGACGCATTCGTTTCTAAACTCAGTTAGTGTATCTGACGGTGAGCTTGGATAGTATCCTTCCTGCAATCCCATCGGATAGCCTGTTCCCTCTTGATTCCACGGTGCCTCCTTTGACTCGATGGAATAGGACTGTCCTTTGTACGGAGTAAGGACATCCCAATGCACTTTGTCAAATACAAAAAATTCTACCTCCGGCCCCCAGTAACTGAAATCAAAGCCTTGCGTTTTCAGATATTCCTCTGCCTTTTGCGCTATTCCCCTCGGATCCCGCTCTAGTCTTCCTCTGCCTCTTCCCCAGTATATATCGCAGATGAGCCGTGCCGTCTTTTTTTCAGTTACCCACGGTATAATGGCAAACGTGTTAGGATCTGGCTTTAGCACCAGATCGGAATCATCCACACTCGTAAATCCGACTATTGAAGAGCCATCAAGCTTTGGAAGACCGTCCTTCATCTGCTCGGGCGTAAATGTGGCAGCAGAGATTGTGGTGTGGTGGTATCTCCCAACTAGGCTTGAGAACTGTAAATCGATAAACCTGATATTTTCATGTTTTATTTTTGCAAAAATCTCATCTGCAGAGTATTTGACTTGGGTTGTTTCACCGTGAATGACTTTGTATGGCAAGTTTCCCTTCATGAATACACGAAAAACCCTCGCATTTAAGGCTTAAGTCATATTGGCACCGAATCTCCACACACGGACAGTTAATACCTGTAGTGCTGGGAAGAAATCAAACTGCGTGTAAATCGTGGGGTGAAGGATTATCAACCCCCAACATCTAACAGAACTAGGACCTGCATGTCGGAAACAAAGAAAATTGATCTAAACTTGTTGTATTCCGTACTTGTCAGAGAAATTGAAAATGATCAGGTCCAAGAAATAGATCCTGACTTTTACAGAACTCTCTCAGAATATCTTGGCAAGCTAAAAAGTGAGGGATATGATGGCATTGAGAGTAAAATCAAGGCAAGACTAACAGAGCTGATAACTCAGTCTGTGACACTCTTGCTCAAGACACGCATAGAAAAAGCATCCGCCTCCGACACTCTTGATTTTACTAACCTCTTGGATGAGGAAAAATACATACTTGAATCCCAGCAGGACTTGGCAGAAAGAAAGGAGATGATACTCTCTGCCACTTTGAACGGCAGGACAAAGACGCTTCAATCCGTATCAAAAAAACACAAGACAAAGCCCGTCACGGTAAGATTCCTAAAAGACTTTGACCAATTCGTGGGCGCAGACTATACCAAATATGGTCCATATAAGGCAGAAGACATAGCAACACTTCCAAACGAAAACGCTCAGGCCCTGATCGCAAAAAACATCTCAGTAAAGATAACCATAGAAGAATAACAGATATACCGACTTTGTAACAAAAACAAGCAAATGTCTCACATAGATGTAGATGTGGTTGATTTTTTGCTGCTCACAGTATACCCAGTAGCTGCACTTTTCATAATAGAGATAATCAGCAGGGCGGCCAAGATTACAACCTGGATAAAGCTTCTCACTCAGGGTATAGTATCGATAGGATTTGCAATAGCATACGTTACGCTGATTACAGCTCATTGGCTCACCGCACTAGTATTGCTAGCGCTTGCAATCGCATTGTTCTATCAGGCAAGACTTGCAAAGATCAAACCTGGCAAATCCGTCTACTGACTATCTTCGAAAGATTTTCTTGAAAAATCCACCCTTTTGCTCTCTTACGACCTTTTTTTCGCCAAACTTTCTTGCGCGGATCGAAGTCAGCTTCACACACCGATGTTCTTCTGGCAACCTATGCTCGGCGCAAAATTCATCCTTGCAGTAATTGCATTGGAATGGCAAGTCGGTTTCGTTTCCACAATAGGCGCAGTTTACTCTTTTCACTAAATAATCTCATTTTTTTTCACTAATAAACTCTCAAATCTGCCAAAAACATAAAGCACACAAAACAACAAAATCCTCATGCTAAAAGACAAAATTGCAATTATTACTGGAGCGTCAAGCGGAATAGGATATGCTACCGCCGTAGCGTTCTCAAAAGCAGGCGCCAAGGTCGCAGTGGGTGCACGTAGAACTGACAAACTGGAATCCCTCAGAGAAGAGATCACAAAGATGGGCGGGCAAGTGCACGTCCAAAAACTCGATGTGACCAAAAGATCCGACTGTGATTCCTTTATTGATGCGGTAGTAAAAAAATGGGGTACAGTGGACATCCTAGTCAACAATGCCGGGCTAATGCCTCTGAGCTTTTTTAAGAATAGAAAACTGGATGAGTGGGATCAGATGATCGATGTGAACATCAAGGGAGTATTGTATTGTACTGCTGCTGCCATACCGCACATGCTTGCAAAAAAATCTGGCCATATCATCAACATCTCGTCTGTTGCAGGCAGGATAGTCTTTCCAGCCGGCTCCGTATACTGTGCGACAAAACACGCAGTAACGGCCTTAAGCGAAGGACTCAGACAGGAGTTCAGCCAGCGCTCAGGTATCAGGGTGACCTGCGTTGAGCCAGGAGTAGTTGCCACCGAGCTTACCAACACCATAACAGATGAATCCCTCAAGGCGTTTGTCGAATCCACAAAAAAGATGGAAGCACTTAGGGCAGAAGACATAGCTAATGCAATACTATACGCGGCCGAATCTCCAAACCATGTAAACGTCAACGAAATTCTGATCAGGCCCACCACACAAGAACGCTAATGCATCATATAGTAATACTTGGAGGAGGATTCGGAGGTCTTGCGACAGCAAATGAAATAAGAGCAAGACTGCCCGATGTGAAAATCACCATAGTTGACAAAAAAGACTATTTTATGATGGATCTTGTCAAGCTATGGATAATCAAGGGCACAAGAAAATTTGAAACCTCAAAAAAGCCGTTGAATACAATCACAAAAAAGGGAATTGATTTTGTTAACGAGCAGGTATTGGAGATTAATCCGGTATACAGAAAAGTAAAAACTAGAACAAAAGAGATCACATATGACTATCTGATCGTGGCACTTGGCGTCGAACTGGCTCCAGAAAAAATTCCTGGTCTGGCAGATAATGGACTAATCCTGTATGATCTTGAGCATGGTCCAAAAATCAGGGAGAAGATCATCTCAATAAAATCAGGCAAGATCGTATTTGCCATAACCGGCATGCCATACAAATGCCCTCCAGCCCCATTTGAAGCTGCACTGATCATAAACTCTATGCTAAAGGAAATGGGCACAAGAAATTCCATATCGATTGAATTTTACAGCGTGGGGCCAATCACACTTCCTGCTGCAGGGCCCGATGTGAGCGGACAACTTTTAGAAATGCTGGAAAAAGAGAATATCAAATTTTACGGATCATGCAAGACCGTATCTGTTGAAAAAAATAGTTTAAAGTTTGAAGACGGCAGATCGGTACAGTTTGATCTGCTGATTGCAGTCCCTCCACACAAAGCCCCAAAAGTAGTGTATGAGAGCGGTCTTGCACAGGACGGACAATTCATACAGGTAAAAAGGGATTGCAAGACACAGTTCGAGCGCGTATATGCCATTGGTGATGTGACGAACATGATGGTGACAGAAAAAATTGCGGTGCCCAAGGCCGGCATATTTGCAGAAGGGGAGGGCATCGCAGTAGCACAACAAATAGTCACACAGATAAAAAATGAAGGCACCGCCACTCCGTTTGATGGCAAGGGTGGATGCTTTGTTGAGATGGGCAATACCGCAGGATATGTTTATGTGGACATGTTTTCAGAACAAGGCCCAATCACAAGGCTTGATAGACCAGCACCCGAGCATCTGGCAGAAAAGGAACAGTTTGAGCAGGAAAGGATTCAAAAATGGCTATGACTGGGCTTTCTTCTCTCTTGCCATGTGATCCATGAGCGCCTTAAGATCGGGCTGTATGTCGTTTGCATTTTTTGCCATATCCAGCTTTTCTGGAATGCTTTTCTTAAAATCCTCAGCTTCAAGCTCAATTCTTAATTTTTCCTTGCAATCAGTATGGTTATCATCGGTTGCAGAAATCTTGTGACAAATAGAGCAGATCTTCAATGTCTATAGGTTGATCTCATAATTTAATAATTTCACGCTTTGCCTTTTCTTGAGGGGCCGTAGTCCAGCTTGGTTAAGATGCTAGCCTGGGGTGCTAGAGATCGTGGGTTCAAATCCCACCGGCCCCATTTCCTTTTGATGCAGTCAATTAATACCTCAAAAGAGGTTTTGTATTCATGTCCTGCATTTGCAGTTTGACTCGCCACACAGACAGTACACTTGAAAAGTGAATACTTTACTGCCTGACAAAACTCCGTCTGTCACATCAACATATGCCAAAAGCGTCTTCAGATTTGGAAACTCTTGGCTTATCTCCCATGAAACTGTGAATCTGCCATTGCTATCTGTGACACCTTTAAACTCTTCAAAGACGTTCTCACCGTAATCTTCAATTCGCACAAAAACACTGACACCGACAACAGGTTCGTATCTGTCTTTTACCAATACGGTAATGTTTTGTGTGGTACCGCGCCTTACTGCATTCAGACCGCTTACGCTTACATTCAGAAAAGTAGAATCCGTGACATCTGCAAACTCAATTACCCTTGTCTTTAGCAAAAACTCGATGCTGGTTAAAAATTCTGATTCGGTGATTTTCTCATCAAGCCACCACAATGCAAGATGTGATATCCATGCTGGAATTCTAGCTTGATATCCCACATAAAATACAGAATCGTGGAGTTTTTTTCCAGCATGATATGCTGTAACACTATACATACCAATCTTGGAATCATGTCTGAGAGGTATGAGTGTGGAATACGTACCGCTTTCTAGAATCGGCACAGTATACTCTGAGACTACTCCATCAGGATCCGTTACCGTCAGGCGGACGGGGCTTGTCTGACCGTACTCTGCTGACCTCCCTGTTATCTTTACGAATGCAGTCTGGCCGTAGCTTGGCAGCGTATGGGTGTTCTGATCTAGTTTTTCCTTTACGATACCCATTTTACTCAGATCAACTAGAACATGTGCAAACTCGGCATCTGTGCTCTTACCGCCAGCCCACAAGCCTATTCTATCTTTTATAGAGTCTGGAATCTCAGCTGCGGCTGACCCAATAATGCCTATTATAAACAGCATGGCCAACAACACGCTCAGAGTTCGCAAAGCAAACAAGATTTGTCCTTCTCATAATAAAGTGGTGCGACCGGCATCAGATTTTGTCAAACTGCTTAAGACTCTTCCACAAATACCATGTCGCAACCGTTCTGTACGGCCTCCACCTTTCCGCAAGCTCCTCTACCTGCTTTTCTTCTGGAATCTCCTTGAGCGAGTACAGCCTCTGTATGCCCTTCTTTAGGCCAAGGTCTCCTACCGGAAGCACATCTTCCCTTCCTAGTGAAAAGATAAGGAACATCTCAGCAGTCCAGCGCCCTATGCCTTTTACCTTTGTCAGCTCTGCAACTACCTGATCATCTGACATTTCGTGGAGTGCCTTTAGGCGCAATTCCTTTGCCTCTATTCGATTTGAGAGATCTTTGATGTATGATATCTTCATCTTTGATAGACCAGCTTTTTGCAGTTTGTAGTCTGGCGTCTTTAAAACATCGGAAGGCTTTGGATACTTTTTGTACAGGCTTCTGAATCTGCTAGAAATGGATTTTGCCGCCTTGCCAGATAACTGCTGTGTTATGATTGCCTCCACCAAAGATTCGTATGGATTTTCTATGAAAGATATCTTGTAGGTTCCGACCGATTCTATTATGTTAGCAAGCTTTGGATCCTTTTTGAGAAACTTGATTGCTCTATGTGGCATTCCGTATTTTTAGTACCCCTAATATGTTCTCAAAACTCTCTCTTGTCTGGTTTCTTTTGTATTCCCGCAAGGCGGCAATAATTTTGTTCTTTGGAGGAACAGGACATGTCTTTTGAATTATCTTGGCAAGTCCTGAGCCTATGTACAGTCCCTGCGCAGCTGATGTCACATTGGATGCCCTGCGTTCAAGGCTTGAGCTCTCAAAATCTATAATCGTCGTCTTTTTTCCCACAATCACATGCTTTGATATGTAGCTTAACTCCCCATGATCAAGGCCAATCCCATCAAGCTTCTGACAGTCCAACAAGATCTTTCTTAGTATCGATTTTAGCTGTTTTACAGCCTTCCTGCCGTGAATTTGGCCAACCCAGTCATGAATCTTGATACCATCTAAAAATTCCATCACAAGAAAATTTCTACTGCTTGCTATCATCTTAGGTCCCACGTTAACTTTGTTTGCAGCAACTAGGAAGGCAGTCTCATCAGCCATGCTCTTGCGCGGAGAGTCCGTTCTCCTTATCTTCAGCGCTACCTTCCTGCCGCCGAGTTTTGCCAGAACCACTATTCCGGTGTATCCTTTCCCAAGGACATACGTCTTGCCAATAAGCATTGGGCCTACGAACGCAACACCATCGACTTTGAGTGCCCTAAGCTCAGAGATCCGTGACCTTATTTGGGTTCTGCTTGCCTTTGGATATCCAAGAATCTGGGAATACGGCTGTTCTGCCAGCCTGCTAATTGGAAGAAAATATGGCCTCATCGGTTGAGACAAGCTCTGCGATTGCCTCTTTAATGGATTTGCTCTTAACCCTGTCACCTACTGTGATCTTGAATTCTTTGATGTCTTCTTGCAGGCCTACCGAAATCCCGGCACTCTGCAGATTCTTGCGTAGTAAATCCCTCACAAATGACTGCACGCTAGTGTAAGGTCGTTTCTGTAGCGAACATATCTTACCATCGTCATTAATCCACATCATGACGCTCTTTTTCTTGTTGGACATGACGAATTTGTCGGCATATTCGGAGACAAAGAAATCCGGCCCCACTCTCAACTTGCTATCATGAAGGGTTGGTGACTGGAGCAAGAACAGCAAAAACGCTTCATTATCACGCAGAACAAACGCAGATTTTCTTAGGACGGTAAAGCCCTCCTGATCTATTTGCGTTGCGATGGAGGCGGCTGCGCGTTTTAGCTGACCCCAGATCACATCCGGGCTACGTTTCTTGTATCTGAAGCTGATGACCAGTACGTTCCTAAGAGAACTTTTCATAAATGTATTTGGCTTTCTAGGTTTGAAAAACAGATGCGATGGCTTTCTTAAAAATGCCCTTGACAGAAGAACAAGCTTGCCCAAATTCTCAGTGGAAATTGCTGCTCCCAAGTTACGGTTAGCATCAATCGGATCGATTATCACTATCGGAGAGTCAAATTCTTTTGCCGCCTTGCCAATCACTTCGCCACACTTTAGATGTGACATTGCCTTGAGCACTCCCTCAAAAGTCCCAAAGTTTAGAATGAGCACTTCGGCAACATACCCTGAAAATCCCTGCCTTGCAATCTCCGCACCATAGATGCCATTGCACTTTAAGAACCATTTTAGAATTCTCACTTGATCCTTCATCTCATCGGTAAGCGACTGCTTCATGAATCTGGTGTGAAACGGCGAGCGGTCTGCAGAAGACTTCCAGCTACCTTCCTCCACCGCGTAACAGGGCACAAGATTGACTTTGGTATCCCCTATTTGCGCCTCGACAAACGGGTGTTCTGCATATCTGACGTACGGCATATAGTCTGCCAACGCTGCAAAGCCTATCTTCTTGCCCACCTCCGCAAACTCTTTTTCACTTACATCAGTTCTGAACTTTATGAAAATGTCAATGTCTGCCCTTTCCGGAAGCCAAGTTCCCTTTGCAAAAGATCCGCCAAGCTCTATTCCTATTACTTGAGAATACTCTGCAGTTTCCCGGCTTACTAAATCTATAACCTTACTTACCAACTTGTCCTTTCGGGCCTGCAGGCTTTTTGCTGGAACTACCTTCTTTTTGATCTGATTTAGCACGTGGTTCATTTTGCATGTATCACTTCCAAGTCAGAGTAAATCGGCCCCTGTGGGGTAAGAACGCTCCGCTTTAATTTAATCTCGGATACACGCTGTGTTCCAAAATTGATTTTAGCACAACTTGATATGCGTTCAGTTACATCTAGGGCTCTACCTTTGATTCTAAAAATCGTTGCATGCGGTTTGAACGGCTTGTCAGCCTTGAAGCCCAGCACGGCAAGTCTCTCCTCGACTGATTTTGCAAGGCGTATTAGCTCATCACTTCCTTCCTTGATGCCGACCCATATCACGCGTGCAAATCGGGGTTTTGGAAATGCCCCAACTCCCTCAAAATTTATGACGAACGGAGAAAACTCTATTGTCTTCAACCGTTCTGCCACCTTGGCTGCCATTTCTTCTGTAATCTCGCCAAGAAACAATAATGTAAAGTGCACGTTTTGTGTATCTACTGCCTTGGCTTCAATTTTAATTTCGTTTTGCACGTTTTTTATGGAATCCAAAATCTTACCGTCGGTTATCTCTACTGCAACAAAAGCTCGCATATTACAATCAGCCAAGCTCCTCTTACATGGTTTTCGGTACCTTCATAGAGTAGACAAAAAAAGTCACTGCGATGCCAAAGCTAATTGTATGCCTCACTGGAATGCCTGGAGCAGGCAAGTCTACCATAGCCGCCGGCCTGGAAAAAAAGGGATTCACCAGCATCAATATGGGCGACGCTGTGCGTGCTGAAGCAAAAAGAAGGAACATTGATCCCAGCGGGCAGAATCTTGGAAAACTCATGCTTGAACTGCGGGAAAAGAACGGACAGGGGGCCGTAGCAGAATTGATAAAAGACAAAATTGTAAACTCCAAGTCTGACGTGGTTGTAATTGACGGTGTCAGATCCAACGCAGAGATCGAAGTTCTGAAAAAAATTACTCAGGTCAAACTGCTTGCCATTCATGCCTCAACAGATACAAGATTTGGATTTCTTAGTACGCGAAAAAGGTCAGACGATCCTTCTGACAGGAAAATGTTTGATGAAAGGGATAATCGAGAAATCGGCGTCGGCATATCGGCCTCAATAGCACTTGCAGACGAGACAATATCTAACAACAATCTTTCTATTGATCAGCTTGTCGACACGGCATACCAGATAATAAAAAAGTGGCTCAAATGATTCCGCAGGTCGACTGCACGGTAGAGGTGGTTTGCCAGATAAATCCATCCGAGGATCCACAGAAAATCCGGCAGTCCATCTCAAACATCTTAGACGCATTTGAGCTTGAACTTGACAAATATTCTGCAAGGGCAACATCAGACCAAGCAGAATCTCTTGCCAAGATACGTGAATCCATACATAACCACCACTCACAGCGCGTTTACTCGAAATTTCTTAACAACAATCTTGAGGGTGATTCCACGTGGTTTTATCTAAACAAACAGGCTGCATTTGCAAACTCAATAGCGTTGTGCGAGCGAGACAACGAATCCCCACTGGGGCCAATCAAAGTTACGGTTAGCTCAGAGAACATAGAGCGCATAATAGAGTGGCTCACTTCTTAGTCAGCTTTTTTTCCTAGTTGCTCAGCGAAAGTGAATTTGCGCACTTTTATGATTTTCAGTAGATTAGGCATGGTTGATAAAAAAAATACTCGTATTGGGCCTCATTATTGCAGCAGCCAGTGCTCTTGTATATTCCCAATTTGGCAGCACTGTTGACAAATATCTTCCAGTTAGCGCAGTTGCCCAAGATCTTGATAGCCTCAAGGACACAACAACGTCCCGAGTTAACCATGAGATAGACAAAACAGTTGACACCGTAGGCAGCAAGATAGAGCAGATCAAGCCTGCAGCAGAGGAGATAAACCCGATAAAAAAGATTGAAGAGAAGATAACCATGCCTGAACCGAAAACATACCGTGGTCAGGTATATGAAAAAAATCAAGATCAATCATGTAAAATCTCCGTGCCAAAGCTTGCAAGGACTGTTAACGGAATCAAGGAACTCACTTACACCATCACGCTTCCGGACTGCCAGTTTGAAAAGCATCAACCGGTTCAGATCACACAGACCCCAAATTCTGGATACCTGTCCTCATCACAACCATCTGATGCAACATCATTTACGGTCACAGCCATGCCTTCCTCACAGATATTTGACACGTTACAGCTAAAGACCGTGCGCAATATGGACAACACAGTATCAATACAATATGAAGACACATCAGGCAAGACGCTCAAAGTGACGGTAAACCTGAGAAACTCTGAGAAACAGCTATTCTCCGGCGAGTTCTTTGCATCAAAGTTTGACACAAACGTAAACGACGTATCTAACAGCCCGCACATCATAGAGATGATAGTGGAACACGCAGATTATGGAACGGTATACTCTTCAGTGTTCAATCCACAGGGCAACGAGCAGACCACAATTAATGGTGTATTTACCAAATAATCACTTAAAGAGGGATACAAGTTGCGGCAGAATGGCTGCCGAAGTCTGCCTCAATGACAAGTCCATCTCGTCTGACATCACGGTTCTCTCAGGATTTACCTCAATTAGAGTTGCCCCATTCTGTTTTGCGTAGAAGGGAAGTGAATTTGCAGGTGAGACTAGGAGCGAGGTTCCTGCAATCACCATAACATCACAGCTTTGTGCATGCATTATTGCGTCAGCCCAGACATGCTGTGGCAGGGGCTCTCCAAACCAGACTACGTCTGGCCTGAGTATGCTCCCACAAACGCATTTTGGAGGAAGAACATCAAATCCCGATGTGATGTTTTCTACAAAAGTGCATGCAGTGCACTTGATTCGTATTATGCTTCCGTGCAGCTCGTAGACATTCCTGCTTCCTGCCCGCTGGTGCAGGCCGTCAATATTTTGCGTGAGAACAATTACCTCCTTATATTTTGCAAGCTCTGCAATTGCAGTATGGCCTGCATTAGGTCTGGCTGCAAGTATGGTCCTTCTCCTGTCCTCGTACCACTCCCAGACTAGTTTGGGATTTTCATAAAATGCCTCTATTGTTGCAAGCTGCATAGGATCATATCTTCTCCAGTATCCGTCCTTGCCCCTGAAAGTAGAGATTCCGCTTTCTTGTGATATGCCGGCACCTGTCACGAAAACAATCTTTTCCGCGTCTTTGATTTTTGCGGCCACCGAACCGAACATGCTATCTTATTTCAACTTCCAGAAGATCCTTTGCCGCAATAACGGAACCGTGCACTGTTCTTGCCTCAGCTAGAAGATCTGACTCATCCCTGTACCTTGCTGAAAAATGAGTCAAGATCAGATTCTTTACGTTTGCGTTTCTTGCAAGAATGGCAGCTTCCTTGGCAGTAGAATGACCAGTTTCCACTGCCTTATCCTTGAGGTTGTCCGAAAACGTACTGTCAAAGCTTAGATAATCGCAGTTCTCAAAAAATTTCTCAAGCTTGCTTGTTGGCCTAGTATCGCCAGATACACCAATTCTTCTTCCAGGTCTCCTCTGGCCGACCACCTGGGATGGATTTATTGTTTTGTCTTTGAGCTTGACTTCTTTACCCATCTGAAGATCGTGCCAGAGAGGACCCTCTGGGATGCCAAGTGCCTTTGCCTTTTGAAGGTCAAATTTGCCCGGCCTTTCCTTTTCCTCAAACAAGTAGGAAAACGCCGGAGTCGTATGTTCTGCTTCCTCGCAGTAAACACAGTATGTCTTTTCCTCGCAGACAAGGCCTCTTTTCACTGCCGTAATAATTACTGAAAAAGACAATCCAAAATTTAATGACTTTATGTTGTTTGCAATAAATTCTTCTATACCATCAGGGCCGTAGATTTCCATATTCTCTGTTCTGTGTTGTAGTGTCATTGTCTGAAGTAGACCTAGAATGCCTATGCAGTGGTCCCCGTGCATATGAGTTACGAATATCTTCATTTTTTTATTCCAACCTAGCCCTGATTTCAGAAAGGCAACTTGCGCACCCTCGCCAGCATCAAACATGAGTATCTCGCCGTCCTTTTCAATGCATGTGCACGAAAGTCCCCGCCTTTCTGTTGGTTGGGCTGCCGAAGTCCCCAGCATCACGAGCTTCATTTTACCAAAATCATCCTTGTCAGACTCTTGTGCCTGTATATTTCATATTTTTTTGTTAGCTTTATCTTCAGATTCTTGTCAAGTCCCTTTTTGCACATTATCACAAATTTCTTCTGTTTTGGGAGCTTGGTAAAAAAATCCTCTACCAGTTTCTGCGGCGGCTCTGATGTCTTGGAGGCAGTTCCATACGGAAGGTCTGTTACTATGCCATCAAACCTGTCCTTTATCTGAAGCATATAGTCGTAATTTTCGTTGAATATGTGTGGTTCATAGTTGTTTGCTGCAAGATTCTCCTCTGAGATCCTGCACATTCTCTTGTCAAAGTCAATGCCTATTGCGTTTATGCCCATGGATCTGGCCTCCAGCAATGTGGTTCCCGTACCGCAGAATGGATCGCACACTGTTTCGCCCTCCCTAATCCTTGCCAAGTTTATCATGGCACGTGTTAATTTCCAGTCAAGCTCGTGGTGGAACTTGATCTCTTTTTTCGGACGCGGTTCCCCGTTGAGCCTGTTTGAGAAGCCAAAAAAGTTTTCCTCATCCGTGAATATCAGATAAATTATCATGCTGGGGTTTTCCAAGGATACCTTTGCATTGCAAAATGTTACTACCATGTTTCCAAGCGAGCGTTCTATTTCTGGAACATCGATTGGTTTTTCTGAGAGATTGATTGCCTTACACATGAACGTATTGGCGCCGAAAAGCACCGAATAGTTTCTCTCATCAAAGAATACGTTTGACATCTTTCTTATTAGCTGGCCGGCAGTCTTGACAAATGCAGCCCGCCTTGCGATCTTCTCCCAAGGAGTCTTTGACTGTATGATGACAAGATTGGAGATCACCTTTACCTTTGAGAATCTATCATACATCTTTGCCAAAGTGATCACCTCGTCGGTTGCAAGATCCGGATATTCTTTTGATACTATGAAAAAGCTTTCCGGCATCTAGATTGCCTTTGCTATTATTCCTGCCACATCGACAGCTGCCGTCTTTCTAGGAATCGTATTAGTAGAAACGATCTGAGTAACGCCAGCCTTTCGCATCTTTCTTTCCGCATCACCGATAAGCAGAGCATGAGTGCATGCGACAAAAACCCTGCGACATTTTTGTTTTTTTAGAAACTCTGTTGCCTTTACTATGCTTCCTCCAGTGCTTATCATATCGTCCACCAGAATCAAATCGCGTCCACGGACATCGTCCAGCTCTGATGTAATTATGCGTACTTTGCCGTTCCTTCGGTCGCGCTGTTTTTTAAGCGCAATGTATTTTGTGCCATAAAATCCTGCAAAGATCTCTGCCCTTTTTGCCCCGCCTGAATCTGGAGAGACAACCAACGGGTCCTTTAGGTGCATCTTTTTGAAATATCTTGCAAGCTCTTCGATCGCAGAAACATTTCTGATTGGAATCTTAAAGTGTTTCATGCCCATCTGGCTGTGAATGTCTACCACAATCATCTTTGATGCCCCAGCCGCCTTGAGCAGGTCAGCTATTACCGACAGCGTTACAACCTCACCAGCAAGGAATTCTCGGTCCTGCCTTGCATATCCAAGATATGGTATTACAGCCGTAATTTGGTTTGAGTACTCGCTTGCCTTTGAAATCAACGCCAGCGTGTAAACAAGATTAGAGTCTACTGGCGGATAGGTAGAGTTTACAACTATTATTTTTCCACTCTTTGGTTTACCAAGAAGTGTGATCTTGCCCTCCCCATCAGGAAACACACGAAGACTCGAGCCGACAAAGCCGGCCTTTAGCTTTCTGGCCAGCCTTCTTGCAAGATCTCCAGAAGCATTCCCACCAATCACCGTTACGTTTGACAACAAATCAACCAACTAAGGGGGATTCTTAAATTTTGATGAGTACTGAGAAATCATCCATACAAAAGATACGCGCGCGTTAAATACAAAAATCACATTTTGGATATCATGACAACAACTGCTTGGAAATGCTACCGATGCGATCTGACATTCAAGGATGAACTGATTGTGACACTGCACAAGAATATCTGCAACCACGAATCAAGACAGATCAAAATCGCGGTAGCGTAATACGGATTAACAAGTTATGCAGATACAAAATATGATCTGCAAAAACGTCTCGGCAGGATGTTTTCACCACCGCAGCTCGCACGACAAGAAAGGAAAATGCCTTGTGCGCGGCTGCAAGTGCAATTCTTTTTCCTAGGAAGGCACAATGTTATTTGTGACCAGCATTGCGGCCTGCTCTAACACACGCAGGAACGGCTCCCCAAAGAGCAGATTCACTATCCTGTCTGAAAACTTGTCAAGAACGTGGGCTGTCGCATCAGTCAGAACAGTGGATTCGACTATATCAAACGTCCTGTTTAGGGCCTCGTCTGCCACCACTGACGGGTCAGCGCCCTGGTCAAGCTGAGCTACCAGATTAGGAATGAATCCTTGTACCTCATTTGGCACGCTTGACTGCATTATTGCGCTTGCCCCTTCCGCACTGGGCGCCCTTATTGCCTCCTTTACCAGATCCTCGAACATTTGGCAGCCGTGAACCTGATTTGCCTTTAACTTCTATGTCTGTTCTTTATTAAGAGGGCAAGACCGATTTGGCAACGAACAAAATAACCCCTTCCGTCATGGCAAATTCCAGCGCTGCCGGCGAGCTGGATGTTGACAAGAGTGATAGGACAATTCATCAGTAAGGGTTTAAGAGTCAACTCGAAAAGGGTACTTGTGAAAAAATGAGCCAAAGTCTAATCAATCTATACACTTCGATGCTAAAGACGCTAATAGATAGGCGCACGGAGCTTGTAAACGAAATCGAGGAGATTAACAATCAGATAGTAGAGATAAAAAAGGAAGCCAAAGAAAACGGAATAAACATCCTAACCTAATTTTCATAATGCATGGTATTTTTACTGCAAAGATTTCTTTCTAGTCGTGGATCTAATATTTTCAGACATTCATGCAGACATAAACGGGCTTGAGACAATTCTAAAAATTGCCTTTTCGGCCGACTTTGAGAACAAATACGGCAAGATATCAAGAATAATCAATCTGGGTGATCTGATGGAGCGTGGAACCGGGCCAGCCCAAGTTCTAAGAAAGATGTCAGAGCTTGGAAAATCATACAAGATGATCTCGGTGATGGGGAACCATGACGAGGGATTCCTATACAAAAAGGAGATCAGCGGAAGCTCTGATGCCAGTGTGCTGGCACATCAAGCACTATCAACCCAAGATCTAGAGTTTTTTAATCTAAACAAAGACGGAACGTACGGAGACCAATTCATAGTGGACAAAAAAAGCAAGCTCTTTTGCGTGCACGGGGGGCCGATAAATCCAGACAAGATAACAAAGAACGGTGAGGATCCGTGGTTGTACCAACGGACATGGCAGCGCCTCTCAGATCAGGACTCGGAGTTTTACAGCTATTTTGGATACCACTACAAACCATCGTCTGCATTCAGGGAGGTCGGCGAGCATTTTGACAACTTTGTCATACTGTGCGGTCACCAGCATATTGAGGCTGCCATCAAGCAGGAAGGCGATAGGATAACTAACATCTGGTCCTTTGACCACCAGCTAGAAAGAATCTCCTCACACTCACTCAAAAAAAGAGAGTTTCTAATAGAAAAAACGGCCAACTATCTTTTCAGGATGGGGCTTGGGGGCCCACAGGGTCACCACACTGGCGGCTTTGCAAGGCCGCACTTTGCCGTAATGCAGGATGATCCAAGAAAGCTAATCATGTTTACAGTCAACGTGGATCGCTAAACTAAAATGAATTGCACTTATACGGAAAGCAAATGAAGGCCATAGTTCTTGGAGGCTCCAGTGGAATCGGCAGAGCTATTGCAGAGTCTCTTAGAACAATAGACTGCGACGTGATTGCCGCATCAAGAAAAGACATAGACACCTCAAATCTTGCAAGCGTCAAGCGATTCATCAAAAAACACAAGGAAACCGATATCCTTGTACTAAACACCGGCGGACCTGTCCCAAAACAGTTCTCCCAAGTAACCGAGAAGGACTGGCAGAAATACCACAACCAGCTGTTCCTTGGATTCTGTATTCTGTTGCAAAAACTAAAGGTTCGTAACGGCGGCTACATCTTTGCGATAACATCTGGCGTCATAAGGGAACCAAACCCCAGACTTGTCATCTCCAGCGCATACCGCCTTGCGTTCACCGCAGTATTCAAGCTTGCAAGCAAAGATCTAAGCTCAAAGAACATCAGTTGTGTAAACATTGCACCAGGACCAATAAACACAGACAGGATGAGGGAGCTCGTGGGGGATCTTGACGAGTTTGCCAAATCGCTTCCAATGAGGAGAGTAGGCGAGCCAAGGGAAATAGGTGATTTTGTAGCTGCCATAGTGAAAAACAGGATCAAATATCTTTCCGGAGTTACCATCAACTTTGATGGAGCAAATTCCAACTTTGTTCTTTAAACATAAAAGTAAGCGCGATTTTGGATAGCCATGGTAGTGTGTCACAAGTGTTTTGAGGAAAAACACGATCAGTGCATGGGCAAGGCAAACATGATGAAGTGTACATGCACAGTCTGCCAATCCTGACCGGAAATGAGCGCCACTGAGACCCTCCGAGAAGACCATCTGAAAATAAAACGGCTTGAGAAAATAATTGAAAAATGCTATCTTGATCTGTATGCCGGAAAGGAAATCCCGCTCTCCGACATTGAAAAGATCACATTTGTAATATCAGAATTCCTTGATTCGATCCACTATTCAAGGGAAGAAGATTCTTACTTTGCCTGTGTTGCAAGCTATGATGCGCTAAAGGATGAGATCCGAAAGTTCATGATCGAACACGAGTTCAGCAGAAGGATAGCAAAGAACATCTCAAAATATCTGCAGCAATGGAAAGCCGGCAATGATGCACGCGAACCAGTTGCCCGCTTTCTGAGAACTTATTTTATCTATCTGCATGATCACCTAAAAAAAGAGGAAGAGTTCTTCTCCAAGGCCCAGTCCAAAGTGCTCTCGGCAGAGGAGGAAAAGGAGATGTACGAGCAGTTTCAATCAGTGATGGCAGTATCGACAAAAATCCAGACTATAATGGATCAGATACAATATCTGGAAGAACAGGAATGGTACCGCATTCCGTAAAGTCTTTAAGAACTAGGAATTTGAGGAGAATCTGCAAATGGCGTTTGTAGTTTGGATGACAGGTCTTCCATGCTCTGGCAAGACCACAATAGTTAGAGCAATGCAAAAACACGTGCCAAACCTTGCAATACTTGACGGTGATGAGCTAAGGGAATGGCTATCGCCCAAGGACTTTTCCAAGGAAGGCAGGATCGAGCACAATAAACGCGTGGCGCACCTGGCAAAACTGCTCCTAAAACACAACGTCTCAAGCGGAGTATCGCTTGTAAGCCCATTTATCGTAAACAGAGAGGACGCAAGAAAGATTATCGCAGATGACAGCAGATTCTTTGAAGTGTATGTAAGATGCTCACTTCAAGAGTGTGAGACGCGCGATGTCAAGGGAATGTACAAAAAGGCCAGGGCAAACGAGATCAAAAACTTTACCGGTGTCAGCGACCCTTACGAAGCACCAGAAAATCCCGATTTAATATTAGATACGGAAAAAGAGACACTTGAGCAGAGCGTCCAGAACCTTGTTAACTTTCTAAAATCAAAGAACGTACTCTGATCTATATCTGTCTACTATCTGCTTGTGCACAAGACCGTTAGACACCAAAAGGCCGTTCTGGTGGTTTAGCTTTTCCACATTGTAAAATATCTCGCCGCCGTTCATATCCGTCATCATTCCTCCCGACTCTGTGATAAGGCAGTATGAGGCGCATGTATCCCAATGCTTTATCTTGTTTGACGCTGTCAGGTACAGATCTGCCTTACCCATGCATATCTCTGCAACCTTTAGCGAGCTTCCCTTGCTCTCAAAGCTGAGAACTCCAAGCTTTGAAAAAAACTCTTTTTCCTGCTCTGACAGATGGAATCTGCTTCCGACTGCTCTGCATTTTGCAAGCTCACTTGTCCTGCTCACTGAAAGCTTCTTCCATGTGTGATCCATTAGCATATGTGCGCCCTTGCCGCTTTGCGCCAGGAACAGCGAGTTTGTCGTAGGGTGGCTGATCAGACCCAGCACGGGCTTTTTGTTCTCAACTAACGCAATCATTATGGTGAACTCGCCTGTCTTGTTGACAAAGTCGCTTGTGCCATCTAGCGGGTCTACAATCCATATCCTGTCGTGGTCTAGTCTTGAGATGTCATCATCATCTTCTTCTGACAAAATGGGCAGCCCAGATGACGCAAGCACTTCTTTGATTATCCTGTTACTTTCCAAATCCGCCATGGTGATAGGCGAGTTGTCCTTTTTTGTCTGCGCGGCAAAGTCCTTACTGTAAATCTCCATCACTGCCTTGCTTGCCCTAAATGCCGCCTCTACTGCAAGTCTTGCCTCATCAAGAGGGTCTGGAAAAGGTAGGTCTACAGCCATGTTATGTTGCAAGCTCTGGCTTTATCGTCCAAACTATGGCAAGCACGATAAACGGGATCGAGATCAGACCGATTATCTGCAATAGTATGAACGTCTGCGGCCTTACTTCGTCAGGCGTTGTAAAAAGCCACGGTAACGGGAGCGACACCACAAACCAGATTATTGCCAATAAAATTATCGTCTTTGCCCGCTTTTTCCTCTTTGTTTCCAATGTGTTATCTCAAATATTGTAATATTAAATTGATTAGATTGTACTCTATTTTGCGGACTCGCCGCCATCTAGTGGAAGCACTGCACCAGTAACCCATGAAGAGTCATCGGATGCAAAGAACAGCGCAGACTTGGCAACATCTTCTACCGTACCTATTCTTCCAATTGGATATTCAGCGTTGAGAATCTCCCTGTCTGCCAAGCTGGAAAGAAATCCTTGCGTCATATCTGTTTCGACAACTCCCGGACATATGCAGTTGACCCGGATCTTGTCTTTTGCATACTGGAGAGCCCATGATTTTGTGAGTAAAACAAGTGCACCCTTTGACGCAGTATACGCGTCGGCATTAAAATTCTCGTACGCCTTGAGTCCTGCATCAGATGATATGTTGATTATGACGCCTCCGTGTTTTTGTAGGTGCGGAATGGCGTACTTTGTGAACCGGAACTGTCCTGTGAGGTTCACATCGATCACATCATTCCATTCCTTCTCGGATATCAGATGGAGCTTTTTGATTTTGGGAAAAATACCGGCATTGTTTACAAGTATGTCGAGCCTGCCGAATTTATCTATGGCCGTTTTTACTGCATTCCTCACCTGGATATCCTTTCTTATGTCTGCAATAACAGCAAATGCGCTAATCTCTTTTGCAGTACTTTTGAGCCTTTTCGGATCTTTTGATGTTATTACTACACTGGCACCCTCACGTACAAACATCTCTGCAATAGCCTTTCCAATTCCACGGCTTGCCCCTGTGACCAATGCAACCTTTCCGCCAAGCTTCATCACCGTATTCTTTTTGGCAAATCATAAATTGCTTTGTTGGAAGAACAGGCAAAAATTTTTTAACGATATGCGGTTCTTTTTTGTAAAAAATCACACTAATTCTTAAATATCATAAATTCCTATAAGAATTGATGCGAAAGGACATAAATCCTATCGACTAAAGGACGCGTGGCCCAGTAGAACTAGTTTGTGTCCCATAACACGCATCGGCGTAAAGGGAGCGAGAGGTATTCTCTCATGTTCTGCGCTTGGGGCCACGCCGCCGTTTATTCTATCAAGTATACGGAAACCGGCCCTAACAAGTTTCCATGCGGATTAATGAGAATCTCAAGTTGTTGATCATCTGGAACTTGAATCGTACTTTCTCCAATATACTCCCAGGTATAGTATCTTGATATTCCAGTATCGTGTGGTGTTCCTTCAAGCTTGAAATCTTCGGCAAAAGAAAACGTGGGCCCCTTTAGCGCAATCGATAGTGTCTGAGGGCTATCGCCATTTGGGACAAATCTGAATTCATATATGCCCTTTTTGATCTGGAATGTTTCTGAATATATCCCGTCCTTGTACATGTCCGGATCTGCAAGTCTTACATGGTAAATCTGAGTTCTTGCAGTTTTTTCAGACGGGGTAAGAATAAGACCCAAAACGATTACTATGATGACTGCCACCGCAGCTATGACTAATTTTCTCATGTGGGAAATCAAGTCTGATTGTTTTTAAAATTTCCAATAAAAAAGAGGTTTTAGAGCTTTAGTGCTTCCTTGAGGCCCTTGTATCTATTTCTGATAGTTACCTCGGTTACACCAGCTGCCTGAGCAATGTCCTTTTGCGTCTTGTTCTCACCAAGCATCACGCATGCCAAATACAAAGCAGCTGCTGCAAGTCCCATCGGGTCCTTTCCTGCCGAGACCTCGATTCTACTTGCTTCCTTGAGGAATTCTAGCGCCTTTCTCTTTGTCTTTTCGCTAAGATCTGCAATGCTTGCAATTCTTGCCACACCCTTGATTGGATCCACAACGGGCATCTTCAGATCAAGCTCCCGTAGAAGCAGTCTGTAACACCTTGCCACATCCTTTCGCTTGATGTTGATTCCGTTTGCGACATCCGTCAAGGTTCTTGGCGTTTCCGTGTTTCTGCACGCAGCATATAGTGCTGCTGCAACAAGGCCTGGAATTGAACGTCCTCTTACAAGACCCTTATCCAACGCCTTTCTGTAGATGTACGCAGTTTTTTCAATCACTGCATCAGATAGTGCCAGCTTGTCCTTTAGTCTGTCAAGCTCTGAGAAAGCCTGCCTAAAGTTTCTGTCTACTGGCTCGTGAACCTGGCTTCGTGAGTCCCATGTCCTGAGCCTCTCGATGGTGCTCTTCATAGATGAGGTTAGCGGTTTGCCTGATGCGTCCTTGTCTGCCTGACCAATGATGGTCGCAAGACCCATGTCATGCATTGCCAACGAGGTCGGAGTCCCAGTTCTTGTTCTGTTTTCTCCTTCTTCCTTTGAAAACGAACGCCATTCTGGTCCCTCTTCTTCGACTCGTTCCGTGGCAACAAACCCGCAAGTGTTGCAAAACATCTCGCCGGTACTTCCATCAGTTACCATGGAACCTTTAGCGCAACGTGGACAACGATCGCTATTTCGTGAAGTTTGTGTCATAAGTTCATAGTGTTTCTATCGATTCTCAATAAAAAGATTTAACTATCAGGACGTATTTGAGACCGATTTTTGCCGAAATTCGGTCCATAGTATTTAAAAGGCACAGATCCAGGCCTTTAAAAACTAAAAATCATGAATTTGTTGAAAATATGATAATTATATGATAATCAAACTGTAGATTAAATATAACAAATCCGGTTTTCATTTGATGAGTAAACGTCACACCATCCTACTAGACGAAAACATAGAACAAGCTTTGCGCAAGATGCAGGCAGAACTGATAAGAAAGACAAACAAGTCGGTGAGTTTTTCCAGCCTCATCAACGAAACTCTCAGAAAATCACTTCTGTAAATCTGTGATCATGCAATTGTAAATTTCGTACCTTCATACAAAAATCCTGTCTACATCCGATCTTACCTTCTACCGTTTTTCGGATCCGAAAAACGTAATGCTTAAATAGTATTTATTTGAGGTATGGTCAATAAAATGGAAAAATGTCCATGTTGCGGTGAACCTGCTTCGTCCTCACACGGGGTATCGGTTCACATCAAAAAATTCCATCCACAAAGCATCCTAGCCCAATAAGCTAAAAGCGTTTTTGTTTTTTCTTTTATTTTATGCCTAGTGTATACCATACAGATATGTTTTCATGCCTAAAAACGGGCGTTACACATATGGCCCTTCGATCTTTTGGTGAAAACTCCTTCACACCTCCCAATTTGAATAAATTACATAATCTCAAGCATGACAAACTTCCAAAAGTCATGGTCCAGACCACCAACACCGAGCATATCGGAAAAGTTCAATGACGTGATCAAGCCAAAAGGAGCCCTAAAGCCACGAATAGAGATGGCTGTAAAGAACCTCCACGGCCAAATCGCCAAGCTTGATGGCATGCTTACAAAACTACATCAAAGGGACGAGAAGATATTCCAAAGAATAGTAGCTGCCACCCAAAAACACGACATTCACACAAGCAAGGTACTGGCAAACGAGCTTGCCGAAGTACGCAAAGTCTCAAAAATGCTAGGAAACTGCAGAATGGCGTTAGAGCAAATAGAACTTAGACTAACCACATTCCATGATCTAGGTGACACGGTAGTCACAATAGCACCAACCATCGGCCTGATGAAGAGTCTCAGATCCTCACTTGGCAAATTCATGCCAGAAGCGGACAGAGAACTGGGCGCAATGACGGAGATGCTAAACGGTCTAATGATGGAATCGTTCTCAGGCGATTCAGCGTTCGGCATGGATCAAACAACAAACGAAGAGTCCGAAAGGATTCTGGAGGAAGCAGCAGCCCTTGCAGAGCAGCAAATCGGGGACAAATTCCCGTCAATGCCAGCAAGTACCCAGTCTGCCCAATCCACAAGATACCTCTAAGTATCTTTCCCCTCTTTTCATTTTCTAACTGCCTAAAATCAAAGATTTTTGTAAAAACAGCTGCCGTTCCGCTAGGAATACTGTACTGAAACGGTGAAACTCTATGCCTTTGGCCTTGATTCCTTGATGCTTTTTACCTTGTTTTCCTCGGATTCGACTATGCTGTCTATGTTGGCAAGCTTGTTCCTAAGATTGTTAATCAGGGTCCCTACCTCATCGGCTTCGTGTTCTACCTGAGCCCTCTTGTTGGAAAGATCTCTTATACCACGGTTCTCCTCTTCGATATACTCGCTGACTTTGACAAGTTTTTCTTTGAGGTTCTTTATGTCGACTGACTCTTCCTCTATCTCCTTTTCCAGCCTAGTCCTCTTGTCCTTGAGATTCTTTATCATAAGGCCGACATAGTCGATTGCCTCCTCTAGCTTGGCACGCTTGTTAATCAGCTCGCCTATGCCTATATCAGATGCCGTCTTGGGCTGTTCTGCTATCTGTTCCGCTTTATTTTCCTGCTCCATCATTCCAGTATCCTGTTCGATGGATTCACTCCTCTTAAGTTTTTCAAACATTGTATCACGGGTTTGTAAATTATACCGGATTATGCCTAATAAAGATGAAGCAGTAGAAAAGCTTAGGCCTTTGCCAAACCAAATCTTCACTTTATTTTTGCTCCCCCGCCGCAGAAAAATGCGATTTTCCACCGTTTCAGAAACCTGAAACGCCCGTTCCGCTATCTGTTCCGCTTTGGGGTTTCAAAATGTCCCTAATGAATACTGGCAACTATTACTATACCATGTCAAAACAACAATACAGGTCCGAAATGGGCATAATGGGAGATATCCTTAACGTGACTATGGAGGGAGGCAGACAAGGTGCTATAGTCTCTGCCATCTCAAGGAGAGCCAACCTTTCACACTATGCTGTAATAGAAAAGTGTGAAAAACTCTCAACTGCCGGCTTGGTACAGACGGTACGAACCGACAAAAACAGACTCTACACCATAACCGAAAAGGGTATAGAGTTTGTCCAGGAGTTCCGTAAGTTCCAATCGCTCCTAGACGCGCTCAATTTAAGGTATTAACCATGGAAAACCACGAGGCAGTACTCTGTAACCCACAGGAGATTCCGAACCTGGAGGGAATGCTTTTTGTAAGGATTGCAGATATCCTCAATAGAATGCTAAAGGCGCCCCTGATACTGTTCGGCCTACTGCTTACAGTAGTACTGCCTGCCAACTCTTTTGGATCTACGTTACGTACGGTGGACTTTACAGTTTATCCTGATGGCACTACACACGTCTCGCAGGAGGTCCTGTCCAGCCCACAGGATGCAGAAATAGTGGTGGAACTTTTTGGCATTACAATAGAGAACTTTGTGGCGCAGGACCAGGACGGATTATTGCTATCGTATGAGATTATTGGCGATACTGCAAAAATTGACACTTTTGGTGCTACTAGCATTTTCGTCGGTTATGACAGTTATGACTTGGTTACAAAAAACGGCAGAATCTGGACGTTCAAAGTAGATTCGCCAATTGACTACACCCTGACATTACCGCAAAACACGGTGGTTGTCGGCATGACCAGCATTCCAAACTCGGTGCTTACTGTGGGTGACCAACCAAGGCTCTCACTTGCAAACGGGCCCAACGAGGTGGACTACTTTTTCGGAGTTACTGGAAGGGGAACCATAATCGGGAACCTGATATCAGGAGTCGAGGAGATGGTAGGCAGACTCGAAAGCCAGGGCATCGCTACCTTTGAAATCAAAACAAAGCTTGATGCCGCAAAGAAGGCATTTGAGGAAAGAAAATATGATCAGGCAGAAAAGCTTGCAAACGAAGCAAAAGTCCTTGCAGAAGCTGCCGAAGGAAGCTCCAAAGGCAATTCGACTACAAACAACCCTCTGACCTACTTTAGCAACAACATAGTTGGAATTGCGACATCGATAGCTGCAATAGGCGGCGCCATCACAACAATTACACTAATTGCCAAGAGGACAAAGAGCGTCCTAAAAAAGACAAATCATGTTGAGAGAAATGTCGAGGAGGCAGAGCAGGACGTGGACGATATGGCCACAGGACAAGAGATGAGGGAGGATGACAAGCAGCTAGTCGAGTTTATCACACAAAACGGGGGCCAAGCATACGAACGTGATTTGCGCAAGAAATTCCTCATGCCTAGAACCACCATGTGGAGGGCAGTCAAGCGTCTGGAAAGACAAGGTATTATTGAGATTGAAAAGAAGGACTTTCAAAACTTGGTCAAGCTAAAGAAAAAGGAGGAAGGACTATGAGATCAAAGCTATTTTCAGCAATACTGCTTGTATTGGTAGGAAGCATGATGGTAGGATACGAGCAGGTATTTGCAGATGCCTATCTTGACTCGCTTGTCAATCTTGCCACGCAGGCAAGGGCGCAGATAAAGATACAGCTTGACAGGATGAACAGTGTGTCTGCAGAGGTAAAGGAGCTGTACGCAAAAGGCGATGCGGAAACGGACCTACTTGTTGCGGCCGCAAATCAGAACAACACCTCAGAGGCAAAGCAACGCTTCATGTCTGCAATGAAGATCTTCAGGCAGATCTCACAGACGTTCTCAGAGCCGGCACCTGCACAAAAGGCAGTGCCAGCAGCCGACACAAGCATGATGACTGCCACGACCCAGCAGGTATCGGAGGCAACGTACAGGAATAATCTTGTCAGGACGGAGAAATACATTGACACGCTGAGAACTACAGTCATAAGAAACAGTCTTACAGTAGACTTTGCAAAGGCCGACGAGCTGATACAGAATGCCAAATCAAGTCTGGCAGCAGGTAACTTTGCAGAAGTTGACAGGATGTTAGGCGAGCTCAAAGCTGAGCAGAACAGGATACAGCGCGAGATAAAAGAGCAGACCATCCAACAGTCAAACGCCAGAGTGAAGGCATTTGTAAATGAATACATTGCGCAAATTGATGCCATACTATTGCAGGCAAAGGAGCTTGGGCTCTCGGATGTAGACATTGCAAAGCTGACCAAAATAAAGGAAGAACTTGTCTCAACACGAGATGCAAGCCAGCTCATTATCAAGATAAAACACTATTCTGTTAACATCAGCATATCTGATTACAAGAGCCAGAAAATCCAGTCCGAAATTGCAAAGCTTGAGGGCAGACTGATGGGCCTTGAGAGAAGCATTGATGGCTCAGTAAAAACCAAATTTGACGCGGCAAGGCAGCTTCTCACGCAAATAAAGAACCAGACTGCAAGCGAAGACACACTTGAAAAGCTGGCGTTAATCGACTCTGCTGTAAGGGAGATCGAGTCGTACGTACAATCAAAGAGCAGGGAAAACAAAGCGGAAATCCAGCCAGTACCTGAGCAAAAAGAGACCAAAAATCCCAGACTTGAAGAGATAATGAGACTGGAGGAAAGACTTGTGCAACTTGAGAGTAAAGTAGACAGTTCAATGAAACCCAAGCTTGACACCGCAAAGGCGTTGCTGAACAAGATAAAAAGTCAGACAGCGTCAGGTGATCCGTCGTTTACAAGGACGGCAAAGGCACTAGAGATGCTAATCGGGGACATGGAGGACTCTTTGAAGCACTCAGAAGAGAAGGCAAAGCCTGCAGAGGAAAGAGCTGCCAACCTCAAGCGAAGCTCCGAGAAAAAAGAATGATCAACTGAACAAAACTTCATATACATTTTAGAAAACTAGCACTCACATGGCATCAAAGCAGATCACAGCAGGAGTAGGCATCCCTATGATTGTGGTCGGCGTACTGATGGCATTTATCTGGGCTCCAACTGATGCAGAATTTTTCGAGACCATCGAGTTTGTGGGCGCCCTGATCGGAATACTAGGTGTGATATTTTTTGTAGCAGGCCTCTTGTATACAAAAGAGCCGGTAGTCACCTAGATCTGAATTAAATAACGATGCAAGTTAGATCGTCTACTTGAAGGTCAGACTTTACGAGATATTCACCTCACTTGAAGGAGAAGGCATACTGTATGGAACAAAGACTCTGTTTGTCAGGCTTGCAGGATGCCCATTCACGTGCTTTTACTGTGACACAAAAGAGTCATTGCCTCTTGATTCGGGCCAAGAGTATGAGATAAGCGATGCATACAACCTCATAGACGAGCATCTGCAAAAGAAAACATACAAGGTGAACTTTACAGGCGGCGACCCGCTTGTCCAGCATGAGGCGGTCGCAGAGCTTGCAAAACACGTCAAGGCAAAAAACATACCCACCTATCTTGAATCATCATGCTTTGATTCAAAGAGATTTGCCACCGTTCTTCCTCACATAGATTTTGTCAAAATAGAGCTAAAGACGCCAGACTCGGAATTTGTAGATACACAACATTATTCCAAGCTTATAGAAAACGCATTACAATGCCTTGCGCACTCGATCAGAGAGAAAAAGACCACGTACATCAAAATTGTGGTCAGCAGCAGAACTGAAAGAAATGACTTTGAAGATCTTGTGAAAAAAATTTTTAGTATCGCAGACGCAGGAGATCTCAAGGGTTTTATAATACAACCGACCTACGGAATAGCAGAACCAAGCTTGCAAAATCTTTTGAGCTTTTATGATTTGGTGTATCCATATTATCCGGAGGTAAGAGTTGTGCCGCAACTGCACAAACTCATAGGCGCTCCATGAACAAGGAACGAGTAAAACGCCTTGTGCGCGAGCTGATAATTGAGCTTGGCGAGGATCCCACAAGGGAGGGACTTAGGGGAACGCCTGAAAGGATTGCGGACATGTACGAGGAGATCTTCTCAGGGTATGACACTGACTCGGAGCTTTCAGTCCAGTTCTCTGAAGATTCGGATGCGGTGGTAGTAAAGGACATCAAATTCTATTCAATGTGTGAGCATCACATGCTTCCGTTCTTTGGCAAGGTAAGCATAGCGTACATGCCAAATGGTCGCGTGTTTGGCGTTTCCAAGTTGGTCAGATTGGTAGAAAAATACGCCAAGCGCCTGCAGATTCAGGAGAGGATGACAAAGGACATTGCAGACGAGCTTTATGCTCAGGGTGTGAAGGGGGTAATAGTTCTCTCTGATGCGGAACACCTCTGCATGAAAATGAGGGGCGTGCGCAACGATGCTACAATGACATCGTCTGCCTTCAGGGGCGTATATGAAAGGAAGGAGAACCGCGAGGATGTCATTGCTATGATCCGCAACCACAAACACCAGCTTTGAAAAAGCTAAAATATCAATCAGAATCCTAGTCGATCGTGGGAGCACACAACAACGTTCACATTCCAAGAGAATCGTGGCCGCACTTTACGTGGCTTGCAATAGAGTTCTTTATAGTGCTTGCAATCTCCGCCCTTAGCTCTCGCGAGATCGTCAACATCATAGCAAAGGATGTTGAACCTGCTATGCAGAACTGGTACTTTTTTGGAATAATTGCGCTGATAATACTGGGCTGGTACATAGGCATAAGACATGGAATACTCGGAAAAAAGATTCTAGAAACTAGGTACTAAATATCTGGTCCTGTCGGCAATGCCGGCCTTTTCAAACGCTGTCTTGCGGTTGTTGCACGATTCACACCTGCCGCAGTGTATTTTTGCATTAGAGTAACAGCTCCACGTTTTGAAGATCTCATTGCCAAATTTTTTGTATCCTGCTTTGATAAGATCGCTCTTTGATAGGCCTGCAATATATGGCGTCCAGATCTCAATCTTGCTTCTGATTCCAAGCGCGATTCCATCTGACTCTCCTTGGTTTAGCGCTTCCTGCAGTTTTTTTGAGAAACTCGGGCGGCAATCAGAGTACTTTGTGTCATCGGTGTGTGCCCCGTATGCTACAATCGATGCGTTAAGGGCAAAAGCCCAGGCGGATGCAATGGTGACAAATATGGCATTTCTTATTGGCACGACTATTGAATACTCGAACTTTTCTGGCAGCTTTTTTTTCGTGTTGGTTAGCACGTTGCTTTCCCCGTATAATGACTTCATGAAATCAATTCGAACCATTCTGTGATCCTTTAACCCTAGAGTTCTACCTACTCGTCTTGCAGAGTTTAGCTCTTGTGAGGCACGCTGTCCATAAGAAAACGTGATGCCGTAAAGCTCGTACTTTGAGCCAAGGTGCGCTCCAAGGCACAGAGAGTCCAGCCCTCCACTGAGTACGACTACGGCCTTTCTCATTTGGTTATCCTGGCGCCAGAGCTTGGCTTGCATACTATGACATCGCAGTCAGTTTTTGCCGTAGCAAATCCATTCTTCATTGATGTTGCAATTTTTGCAAGATCGGATTTTTTAGTTGCAAATGCAATTACAGACGGGCCGGCTCCGCTTATCGTAACTCCAAGTGCTCCTGCTCGCAGCGCGTTTTTTTTCACTGCGGAAAATCCTGGTATGAGATGCTGCCTTGCCGGCTCTACTATGACGTCCTGAATTGAGGTTCCTATCATAGTAGAATCTTTTTTCAGAAAGCCTGCAACTATTGCAGCTGCGTTGGAAAGATTTTTCACCGAATCAGAAAGGTTAACTTGTTTTGGAATTACGCTGCGGGATACCTCGGTTTTTTTCGGGGGCACTTTTAGCTTCGGTACTGCCACACACAACCTAAGGTCAGCGGGCGGAGTTATCCTGATTACATCAAGAGGTTTTGTTCTCACTATTACAAAGCCGCCGAGGACGGAGGCTGAGACGTTATCGTAATGAATAGAGCCCGCACTTGCGCGCTCGCCAACTCCGGCACACTCTACAAGCGTATTGCCGTCAAGATAGAGCCTAAACAGCCTATCAAATGCCACTGCAGTGGCTGCAGCGGATGCGGCACTGCTTCCCATTCCGTATCCTGCAGGAACGCCTTTTCTGATTTTGATTTGCACTCCGCTTTTTACCTTGAATCGTTTTTTCATATATGCAACTACAAGTCCGGCTGTGTTCTTTGAGGGGCTCAAAGGAATATTGTCTTCGGTGATTATGGTTATGCCTGCTCTGGTCTTTGTAAGCGTGATCTCATCAAAGAATGCGTCAAGGGCAAGACCGAATACATCAAAGCCTGGGCCAAGGTTTGCAGTAGATGATGGAGCTCTTGCGGTAACTTGCATCAGTCTTCTACCTCCTCTCCCAAGTTAAGAATTCTGCTCAAAGCTGCTTCAAGGTTTATCATTCCGTCACCGGTAGAGTTTGAAATTGGAATTAATCCTTGTGCAAAGCCGCCAAGGTTTAGGCTGCGCAGTATGTTTGTTAGGAGGATATACGTCTCCCCATCTGATCCCTCGGCAATTGCGTTCTCTAGCGCCTTGACATTCGTAGTCCACCGTAGTATCTCTGATATCTTATCAGCAATCAGATCCGTCTTTGTCAGAACGTTGATTGTGGGGATGCCAAGTCTTAGCTTGATCGACGTTGCAAGAAGGGCCATCGAGACAAAGTTAAGGGGAGTTGTCACAAGTGCTCCGTCATACAAGAACAGGCCCACCTTCTGCTCTGAGACAAAATTGCTGATAAAGTACGGCCCGCTTGTCCTGTATGCGAAAAGCTCTATCTGTCCTGGCGTATCGACTATGAGATAGTCAGGGTTTATTCTGTCTGCTTCCTGCTGGATCTCGTCTATTTTTGAGGCGATAAGATCGTTTGCCATCATGAGGGCTCCGTTGGGGCCAAGATCGAACTGCCTCATTATTGATACAATATCCACATGATCCCTGATGTCAATGTCAGCAGTGTATGGGGAAGTAATTATTCCGGGATCAAGATTTAGTATGGAGGTAAAGGCGCCGTTCCTAGTATAATATTCATGAATCTTTGATGTCAGCAGTGACTTTCCTGCGCCTGCTGTGCCTGCGACAAAAATTACTTTCAATTTAACTGAACTAGTGTTGGCTTATATTTGAATCAATTAAGAGCTCACTAAATTGAACTGGCGAATAGTGTCCTTTGCAGCTAGTCTTGTGCCGTTTGTAATAATTGCAATCTCGTTTAACGTAAAACCTGAGGATATTTTTGCTGTCGGCATTGTAGGCTTTCTTGCGGCATTTGCCGCCATGATGTGCAAGCTCCTTTTGCAGGGCGTAAAATTCTACTATATCATCAGGGTCTTCCACGGCAGACTTGAGACATTTTGGAAGACGATATTTGTCAGGATTGGTTCGGAATTTGTTACTCTGACTACTCCGATGTTCGTCGGAGGTGAGGTGGTCAGAATCTACTGGATGAACAAACGCGGAATCAATACCGCAAAGGCCTCGTGGATTGGAATATTTGAGATAGTAACAGAAGTGCTGGCAGCTGGACTTGTCTCGATAATCGCAGGCATTGTTGCCATCATCTCGGGATATTCTGCGATAGGGATGCTGGTGCTCGGCACGTCTATTCCGATTGTAAGTCTCTGGGCAGGACTGTTCTTTAGCACCGGCAAGAAAACATACCAGGTGCCTGAGATCTTTGCCAATCTTGCAGTGCGGATAAGAAAGGAAAAGGGACAGCAGTACATACAGAAAACAAACCAGTGGATGGATGATATCTGCACTATGAGCAGGGAGAACTTTCGCTCAAAGGATGCAAAAAGAGCCTTTGCCATTTCATTTGCACTATCGCTTGCATCCTGGCTTGTGTTTGGCATCTCGTTCATGCTGATATCGTCGGGAACTGAAAACACGGTTTCTGCCATTGATTCGATACTGGCTGTGATGGCAGGCAATGCAATAGGGAACCTGCCTATCACGGTAGGAGGTTCCGGACTTACCGAGTTTGGCGTGTGGGCGTACCTGAACCACCTTGCAGAATTCAAGCTAGAGCTTCCAGAGAACAGCGTTGAATGGAACACGATTATTGCATGGCGCATTGCTACATACCAGCTGCCTATTCCTATTGCATGGTTTCTTTTGATGAAGATGGCGCTAAGAAAATACCAGAAAGTCGAATAGAGCGCAAAACTTTTTGGCTGTTTCATTCAAACATTTTCATGAAAAAGACGGTGGTCTTTGCATTACTAATGGCGTTTGCATTTGCGTCGATTCCGGCAAGTGCCACCCATATATCAAAGCCAGTGGTGGTGGAGCCAAAAACCGAGTACATAATTGGTGAAAAGGTAGCTATCCGCGGCTGGGTAAACTATAACGAGATACCTACAGCAGACGTTCTTCTCAACTTCAAAGTGACAGGCCCTGTGGGCGTGCTAGCTGAGAGGTCTTTTCCAAGCGATGATACTGGGAACTTTACGTTCGAGTTCGAAACAAGAGATCTTGAGCCAGGAAGATACGACATAGTAATCACATCACACTGCCTTGAGGTTCACAGGCAGATATGCACCTACCAAAGCCAGACACTGTCAGTAAATCTGCAAGATGCAATGGTTCCAGGCTGGATAAAAAACAGCGCCAAGTGGTGGTCTGAGGGAGCGATCTCTGATAGCGATTTTGTTCAGGGAATACAATACCTGATAAAAAACAACATCATTGTGGTCTCAAAGACAGCTCAACAGGAGACCGGCCCAAGTCAGATTCCAGGCTGGATAAAAAACAGCGCCAAGTGGTGGTCGGAAGGCAGAATACCTGATTCTGACTTTGTGAGCGGCATAAAATACATGGTGGAAAAGGGAATAATCCGACTCTGAGAAAATATGGAAACCAACTTATCTTTGGGTGATACTTTGAGCACTGTGTCATTTCAAAATAAGATAGTGCTTGTCACCGGAGCCTCAAGCGGTATCGGAAAATCATCGTGCATCGAATTTGCAAAAAGAGGCGCCAATGTTATTCTTGTAGCAAGAAGGAAGGAAAAGCTGGAAGAGCTTGCAAGCCAGCTCAAAAAATACAACACAAAAATACTTGTCTACCAGTGCGATATCTCGCAAAAAGAGCAGGTAGAAAAAATGCGTACGCGCACACTTGACGAATTCGGCAGAGTTGACATACTTGTGAACAATGCAGGCTTTGCAATATGGGGCTCTGTATCCAAGCTCACAATAGAAGAAATTGAATCCCAGATGGCAACAAACTATCTTGGCATGGTCTATTGCACCAAAAATTTCCTGCCAAAGATGCTTGAGCTAAAATCGGGACACATAGTGAACGTGGCCTCTGTTGCAGCAAGCTTTGGTCTGCCCGGAATCGCATCTTATTGCGCATCCAAGTTCGCAATGCTGGGCTTCTCAGAAGGGCTCTGGCACGAGCTAAAGGGTACTGGCGTTAGAATAACGGTCGTCAGCCCAATAATGGTAAAGACAGAGTTCTTTGACAACCCGTCATTCAAGTCGATGCCAAAATCCTCAACTGCACTTTCCGCAAATACTGTTGCAAAGGCGGTGGTGGCAGCTGCCAACTCGTCACGGTTTGAAATCATAGTTCCAGGTATAGTGCGCGGCGCTGTCTGGGCAAAACACACGTTTCCATATCTGATAAACCCTCTAGTTGGAAGCGCATTCAAAAGGCAGATGAGAGAATAGCTATTCCTCACTGTCTGCCCCGGCATCATCTGAGGCAACATCGAGTGCTTCCATCTTTTGCAGGTCGAACTGGTATATGGCAGAGATTTCAATTTCCTTTTCCTTTTTGAGAAACTCGACTGTTTTTTTTGAGAGTGGCGCCTTTAGCTGGTTAAATGTAAACTCGTAAACTATGCCCCTCTGGCATTCCTCCGGCTTGATGTTTTTTGGCAAATCCATGGTGATTATGTGGCGGCCGTCCTCGACCTGCTCGTACAGCTGTGCATCTATTTTTTTATCAGAATCATAGACTTCGAGGATGTAGCCGGTCCTTGTGAGAGATTCGGGTTTTTCGAACTTGGCATTTTTTATCTCGTCTAATACCCAGTCTGGAATGTCATCCTTCTTTTTTACCATAAAGCGTCACTGCCTACTTGTCTTTTTTGCTTTTTTGCCACCAGTCAAGATAGTCATAATGCTTATCCTCCCTTGTCTGGTCCCTGCGGTTTATCTTGTCTCTTATGTCGTTTACCTGCTCCCTTGTGGCATAAAGGCCGCACCGTTTGCAGATAAAGTGCTTTGTTACAGGATCAAATTTCATTGGGATCTCTATTTCTTCTAGGACCTTCTGGACGCTCTCTTGACTTCCGCTTGCTATGTGGCGTTCATAGGCTGCCTTACGCTCTTTTGCAACACATTCTGGGCAATTTACCAATGGTTTGCGTCAAAGATTTTTCCATAAAAGCGTTCCCAATGGGACTATGATCGATTCCTCTGGTGCGCGGCTTATCTCGTCATCCCTTTCGGTCCGTTCGCCCATCGAAATACCGCGCACCAGATTCTCTGTGTTGACCGAAAAAACCTATTATCTTTTGTCCTCTAGCATTTCCACTGCGATCTTTGCTGCGTTCTTTGCCCCTTCTGCTACAAAGCCCTTTCTGAAATCTGCAATTGCCTGCTCAAAATCCTCACGTCTGTCCTTTAGGTGCATTATGGCCGAAATGACCTGCTTTGTGTTTTTTGCGCCTATGCCCAGTCTGCGCTCTTGGGCCCACTGTATCTGATTTCCCTGCTCATCATATACTGGAATTCCGATGATCGGCTTTCCTTTCAGGCCTATTATCTCGCCCATCACTGTGTGCGAGCCGTTTACCACCGCATACTGGCAGCCTTCAAGTGTTGCCTCCTTTTGCTGCTCTGTGAGAAACCCGACGTCAATTTGGAGCCAGTCGACCTTTTTGTCAAGCGCCTCGGAAATAGAATATACTCTGCCGTCCCTTCCAATCACCCTATCAATTGACGGGTCGGCAGTTGCATGCGAGATAACTCGCCTTTCATTTTTCATTTGATCTGAGGCAAACACGCGCTCGTACTTTTTGCCGGTCACCTCGTTTGTAGACTTGTTGCCAGTTCTCATCCAGTAGCCAAACTCTACGCCCCTTATCAGCCTCTCAAAGTCAGACTCTGGCAAGGGAACGTGTCTTGCGTTTTTTGCAAAGTGGCCTGCATATACCACCTTTTCACTGACAGATTTTGGAAAGTTGAGGTTGTACTCGCATATGGTGTATGGCGGAGGCGAGTCTGCCACCACTATCTTTGTTGCCTTTGCAATCTGCTTTGAGATAAAGAGCATTCCCGGATAGAAGAAAAAATGCGACTTCCAGAGGCGAGGCCTGAACTGGTTTGTGATAAAGATGGATTTTACACCGCGATTGCGCGCAAGTATGTTAGGACCCATATCGCCATCGTTTACTACAAGATCAAATCCTACCGAGTCAAAAAGCGCAGCTTCTTTTTTGAGGTAATTGCTTACCTGGGAGACAAGCGGGGGATTGCCTCTCACAGGCAAAAGAAAGTTCAGCATGGAAAGAAAAACACTCGGACCGTATCTGCCATCAATAGGCGTAGGCATGAGCATTTGGTGTATATGCTGCCTTTTCTGGGGAAACCGCTTTAACAGCTTTTGGTAAATCTCGTCCTTGCTGGAATAGTGAATTTCAGCGTCCGTGAGAAGCTCTGCAAGCTCCTCATCAAATCTCATCATTCTGGAATAGTGCCCATTTCCCCACGAATAGATGAACTGGCCTATCTTTTTCACAAATTCACATCAAAATGTGCTCGCATAAATTCTCAATGCTTGAGCAGGTCCAGTATTTCATGTACATTGTTGGGCCCCACATTCACGGTAATCTTTTGCCTAGTTCCAAGTGATTCCTTTACGATTCTGGATACGTCAAATTTTTCCTTGGAAAAGTTGTATGCTCCGAGCTTTTCTATTTTGTGCAGGTACTTGCCCAAGCCTATTTCCTTTGCGGTTCTGATTATCTGCTCATCAAGTCCTGCAAGAACCGGCCACGGTGTCAGCTTTGATTTTATTATGATATCTGCATTCTCGTCTATGAACCATACAGGGTATACCAGAGGGGACAGTGCCAATCCAACCCTGGATATTTTCTGCTCCATTGCAACACTACACAAAACCCAAGTTGCAATCTTGGCCCTATGCAGGACTGATTTTGCCCCCTGACCTTTTGGAATAGTAAAGAACTCGATATCCACTTGAGATGATACTGTTCGTGGGAGTATCCTGTTTAGCATCCTAACAATATCTAGTAGATTAGAGTCGTTGTAACAAACAATTATCCTGACATCAAATCCCTGCTTGATTGCCTCAAGGCACGAGACTGCAGAGAGCTCATCGTATATGCAGCATACTATTTTTTGATCCTGCCAGTTGTACGGCACTCCACCGTGGCCCCCGTCGGAAAAAATCGCAATGTAAGCATTCTTTTTTGTAAGATAACAGTAGATCTGCTTGTCGTGCTTTTCCTCGGTGCCGGGCCTGCAGCCTGATTTGTGCGAGCTTTCTATGAGCGCAGAAGTTGCAGCTATCTCCACATCCTTTGGAATGTATCCTGGTGCGCGGCCTTCCACCTTGACGTGGAACTGCTCACCCTGTAGCAGCAGGCTTGCTCCTATCTTTGCGATGGAGGAGACCACGGTATCATACTTGTTCTCCACCCTCCTTGCTATGCACACGCGCGAGATTCCAAAAAGCAAGTTGACAGCAGAGGAGGCAAATACTGGATCGTTTGCCTCTATGATCACAAGCTCCTCATCCCTTGATATTCTGCCAAAGCGCTGGCCCTGAATGCGCAGAACTTTCCTTACGCTTGACATAAGATTGCTTTGTTTGCTTTTTGCAAAAACTGAGGGAAAAACAACCACGAACGCGTTCTCACTCATCTGTTCTCCTTGACTGCAGCTGTTTAAAATTTCAGCGATTATGCCCAAGGGCTACAAATGATTATATGACAAATTACGACCAAGACGATCGTGCCAAGATTTACGCAAGAGCAGGTAGATCAGATAAATTCCAAGCTAAAGACACCCGAGGACGCCTTAAAGTGGGCGTATGATACTTTTGGCGAAAAGATAGCCAAGGCGTCAAGCTTTGGAGCAGAGGACTCTGTTGTTACCGACATGATAATTAAGATCAACCCCAAGGCAAGATTTTTCACACTGGACACGGGCAGGCTCAATCAGGAGACATACGATGTGATGGACAGCCTGAGCAAAAGATACGGAATAAAATTCGAGGTGATGTTCCCTAATACTCAACAGGTCGAGCAGATGGTAAGAACCAAGGGCATAAACCTGTTCTATGAGAGCGTGGAGAACAGAAAGCTGTGCTGCGAGATACGTAAGGTGCACCCACTAAACAAGATTCTTGGAACACTTGATGCATGGATTACCGGCCTGAGGCGAGACCAAAACGAAAATAGGTCCAAGGCATCGATGGTCGAAATAGACAGAATGCACGGAGGAATTATCAAAGTAAACCCGATTATAGAGTGGACATGGGAGCAGGTACTTGATTACATCAAATCAAAGAACATCCCGTACAACAAGCTGCTGGACAAAGGATACACAAGCATCGGCTGCGAGCCGTGCACGCGCCCAATAAAGCCTGGTGAGGATCTGAGGGCCGGGCGATGGTGGTGGGAATCCGATCAACACAAGGAATGTGGTCTTCACATGGACCACACGGCAAGATGAGCTCACAGGGCGCTATCAGGCCTCATGGCGGCAGGCTGATTAGCAGAATCTCAAACAAGGATGCAAGCGGGGCGTACTCGATTACGGTCTCCGATGATCTTGCAAACGATGTTGAAAATATTGCAGACGGGATATTCAGCCCGCTGGAGGGGTTTTTGCTCCAGGACGACTATGAGAGCGTCATAAGAAGGGGAAGGCTTGGAAACGATCTTCCGTGGACCGTTCCAATAGTGCTTGACGTTGACAAGGAGACAGCAGAGAAGATGAGGCAGGCAGGCGATGTCGCATTAAAGACAAAGCAGGGAGGCCAGTTTGCCTTGCTCCACGTGGAGCAAGTGTACACATTTGACAAGCAGGCAACGGCGCAGGCAGTGTATGGGACGACGGACCAGAACCACCCCGGGGTTGCAAAGACGTTTTCGATGAGCGATTATCTGGTTGGCGGCAAGATAGATTACATTACAAGGCCCAAGGATGACCCGATAAGAAAGTACAGGATGAACCCCGAGCAGACAAGAAAGGCATTCTCTGATGCCGGATGGAAAACCATAGTGGCATTCCAGACAAGGAATCCTCCTCACGTGGCGCACGAAATGTTGCAAAAGACATCGCTTACCACACACGATGGCGTGTTTGTAAACCCACTGATTGGAAAGAAAAAGTCAGGCGACTTTGCAGACGATGTCATACTGGAATCGTACCTTGCAATGATAGAGCACTATTATCCAAAGAACAGATGCGTCCTTGCCACACTGCACACAGAGATGAGGTATGCAGGGCCCAAAGAGGCAATACACCATGCAATCATGAGGCAGAACTACGGGTGCACGCACATCATAATAGGAAGGGATCATGCAGGTGTGGGCAAGTACTATTCCCCGTTTGCCGCGCAGGAGATATTCTCTGACTTTACCGACCTTGAGATAAAGCCGATATTCTTTCCGGCGTTTTACTATTGCAAAAAATGTCTCACATTTACAAACGAGCGCGCATGTCCGCACAGTCCGGAATTCCACGAGCAGATAAGCGGAACCAAGCTGCGCTCGATGATAGAGGAAGGCCAGGCCCCATCAGAGTTCATCCTGCGACCTGAGGTCTCAAAGGTAATAATGGGCCACAAAAAACCGTTTGTGGATTAAAAAATGAATATTCTGATCGTCGCTGCCTTGTTCTTTGCATTGTCTGTGGCGCCAGTATATGCGCAAGAGTTTGCCAACCCTACCTTGACGCTACAGGAAATACAGATTCCGGCGCAGGACTTTAACAGGGTGAGGGCCGACGCAGAGTTCAAGAGCTTTGAAAAGTCGCACCATGGCAACTGGCAGGTGACCATACAGAACAACCTGCTTTACGCAAACCCAAAAGGAAATGCAGTGCTAAGGCTCTATGATGCAAACGATCATGAAAAATACATCGACATAGGCATGGGAAGCCCGCCTGAGCGCAGGTTCTGGGCAGCCTTCAACCTTCCTGACATAGGGTACATACCTGCTACCAAAGTTGACGTCAATGGATGGTCTCCTGACTCTAAGATAATTGCGGCCCATGGTGATTCGCCTGGGATTACCATCAGCAACGGAAAGAGGATAGTTGTCAGCAACGTGGACTTGAACGAGTTTGCAGTCGGCGGATATGCAGTATATGGGATGGACGAAAGGTCAGATCCGCCTGCAATAAACTCTGGCACGTTCACAATAGACATAATGTCAGGCGACGTATCAAAGAACCCGTTCCACTACTATCCGTTCATTGTGAGCGGGGCCGTCGGGGCCCTCATCGGCATATTATTGCTGATCAAGAAGCGCTCGTAGAATAATATTTGCAGAGCTTTTTTATCTTGCACACATCACACATCGGCGATACAGGCTTGCAGATGTTCTGGCCGTACATGACAAATGTATCGTTAATCTCAAGCCAGTATTTTTTTGGTATTTTTTCCATCAGGGCAAGCTCGGTCTCTTCTGGCGTCTTTGTGCTGACAAGGCCTAGCCTGTTTGAGATGCGGTGCACGTGGATGTCTACTGGTATGGCAGGCTTTTCAAACGCGTAAACTAGGACGCAGTTTGCAGTCTTTCTTCCAACTCCGGGCAGCGTGATGAGCTCGTCCATATCTTCAGGTACCTTGCCGTTGTACTGGGACTTGATTATCTTTGCAACATCGATTATCCTTTTTGCCTTTACATGGTAGAACCCGATTGACCTGATTATCTTTTCAACATCTCTTATCTTGGCAGATGCAAGCTCGTCGACTGTCTTGTAGTGCAAAAACAGATCCCTGACAACCTTTGTGGTGTTCTCATCCTTTGTCCTTGCGGACAGTATGGTTCCAATAAGGATTGCAAAGGGTCGGCCGTTCTCAACATCATGCAGCTGGCGCAACGCAGTCATGCGGGGCGGCCTGACTGAGTTCATTGTCTCCATCATGCCGCGCAGGATCTTTTCCATATTTCTACATGCAAGGCATTCAATAATAATTAAACTTGGAAAATTCCAATTAAGTATTATACGGCATTGGCCAAGATCATACCGTGGAGCTTACACGAGAAGAGGAGCTTGCGCTAAAGGGCGAATATGGGGAGACCATGGAGACTGCATACAGGATCCTGGTGGCAATAGGAGAGGCAACAAATGCAGAAAGACTCGTGCCGATCAAGTGGGCGCACCTCTCTGGCGTAAACTATAACACCATCGGCGATGCAGGCCAAGAGTTTCTCTCAAAGCTATCGCAGAACGCCAGAGTAAAGGTGATGACCACGGTGAACCCGATGGGATTTGATTTTGAAAAGGTATCAAACTATAACCTTTCAGACGAGTTCATACAAAAACAGAAGAGCATCAAGGAATCGTATGAAAGGATGGGCGTGGTTCCTTCGTTTTCCTGTATACCGTACGAGATATTTGACATTCCTCAGAACGGAACACAGGTATCGTTTGCGGAAAGTAACGCTGCAATTTATGCAAACTCTGTTAGCGGCCTGAGGACCAACAAAGAATCAGCGTTCTCGGCTCTGGCAAGCGCCCTGACAGGCAAGAGCCCGTATTCGGATCTTAGAAAGAATGACAAGCCCAACCTTACAATAAGAATGAAAGTTGACGAGCCAAACGAGATGACCATGGGAATGTTAGGCTACTTTGCAGGCAAGGTTGCAGACAATTCAGTTTCAATATCTGGAGTCAAAAACCTTGATAGGCGGAGCTGCAAATCCCTGTGCGGCGGCATGGGAACATCAGGACGATGCGGCAAGTTCTTTTTGGAGGATACTCCTGGTTCGGAGAAGATAGATTTTGACAAAAAAGAAATGCAGAATGTCTTTGATGAGCTAAACACTGCAGACAGGGGTGATATAGTGACACTGGGCAGCCCACAGCTGGGCCTTGGAGAGATGGAGGATCTTTCAGTGATGCTCAAGGGACGCTCGTTTAAGAAAAGGTGCATGGTGTTCTGTCCAAGAGCTGTACAAGAGCAGGCAAGAAAGCTTGGATACACAAACGAGATAGAGAGGGCAGGATGCGAGATTCTCTCTGACTGCTGCACGTGCTTGACGCCGCTTGTAGACAAAAGCCAGATAGACTCTGTGACTACAAACAGCATCAAAGGTGCATACTATCTGAAGAACTCGACGGGAGTTGATGTGAATCTAAAACCGCTATCACACATAATACGAGATGAGACAAAATGAAGGTGATAGTGAGGGGTAAGGCCAGCGGCAGCATTCTGAAGACAAACACGCCGATTAACTTTCTTGGCTCCGTTGACAAAAAATCGGGCATCATATCTGATGACAAGCACGATCTAGTTGGAAGGTCAGTCAAGAACTGCATCCTTGTATTTCCTCATGGGGTTGGCAGCAGTGTTGGGGCGTACACGATATACTCGTTAAAGTCAAGCGGCTCTGCGCCGTACGCGATGGTGTGCAAAAAGGCAGACATCACGGTGGCCTCAGGATGCGCGCTTGCCAACATTCCGCTGGTAATTGCATCAGAGCAAGAATACGAAAGGCTGCAAAGCGGCCAGCAGCTTAGCATTGACACTGACATGTTATAGAAAGTGCCTTACTACCTGGCCGTTTGGACTGCTCTCTCTGAATATTATTCCTTCAAACGAGAACACCCTGGTGTCTTCTTTCTTCCAGCAGTCTTGCGGCAGGCCTGCCTTCTGGCACGTATGAGCTAGAAACTCTTGTTCGTTCCAGCCATATTCGACCGGCACTTGGGGCAGCAGCAGGCCGGAGTATGGTCCCTGCTTTACTATGAGGCCGTCCCTGCCTACTTTGATTGATGATGGTATCTGGGATGGCTCGACTTTGAGCTCAACTGGTGGCGTGAGTACTGTTACCTCAAATGTTATCTTGTCAAGCTCATCAACCGTGACTGGGGGGAATCTGGGATCATTTGTTGCAGCAGCTATGGCAGCCTCTGGAAGCGCAGTATCAAGCCTGCGGGGCAGTGGAAAGCCTATGCAGCCTCTCAGATCAGATTCTTTTTCAAGTGTGACAAATATTCCACATTCAAAGGAGAATCGCTTTCTTTCATTTTCGTCCAGTTTGATTTTGCGGCCGCTCTTGACAAATTCGGTAACTATACTTCTTGCAGCTCTGACAAGACTGACGCCGTCCTCATCGCTTATTTTGTAATTCGACATTGACTTCACTTATGAATTTCTTCAAGTTTCTAATATGACTTCCCTCCCAGTAGATATGCTTGCAGTCAAGACACTGCCAGAACTGACTGATATGGGTGAGCTGAGGCATCAAGGTTATGATGGACCTGTCTGCTTTTTTAAGGCAACCATTACATGATGTGCAGCGCGCATTTGATGCGTCTACGGCGTATCTTAGATTACACACTCTTGCTATCTTGATTAGATGTTCCTTTTCAGAATGTGATTCAAGGTAGATTACTCTGATATCCTGCTTTTTGCATTTTTGCGCAAGCAGCTTGTCTTTTGTAATAATTGTGCGAGAGTCGGCTTTTGCAAGAGCGGCAATCTCCTCATCATTTATTGACGCAAAGTACTTGCAGTCAAAGCCCAAAATCCTTAATTTCTTTGCCAGCGTTCCAAGCATTGCGTCTGCAACAAACTCAGTCAACTTTGGAATGGACAACCTCTGTTATATGGCTCTGGCCTGCGGGCAAAACGCGAACATAGTCGTCGACGGTAAAGTTTTTTGCAATATCTTCTTCCAGTTTGATAAAATCAGACCGGAGCTTTTTTGCAACGTCCGGCATATCGGATCCTCCGGGTTTGATTATAGCAAAGCAGATGCAGTTTTTCTTTATTGGTTCTGGCGGACCGCACGTTATCATATGGCGGTTGTCTTTTTTCATGATTCCGATTGCAAGCACAAGATCTGAGATCTTTACGAAATTTTTTTGCCCTTCCAGCACAAAGGATCCTTTTGCGAGGAACTGCCCGCTTGGTGCTGCCTTTTTTACCTGCTCTGGGTTTATCCAGTAGGCACTCATTCCGTACATTGCCTCCCTCCATGCCCTGCTAAAGCATACAGTGGCATGGGCCACTTCATTTAGAGAGTCAAATGGGATCTGCTCTGGCACGTCCTTTAAAATGAAAAATGGCGAGCCAAACACTTCTGCATGGAACACCTTGTCTGACTTGGCAAGATGCTTTCTTATAATGGCCGAGTTTGACGAGGAGTCGCGGCCGCCTATTGCAAGGAGGTCATCGGATGTGAAGAACCAGCGGTACCGCTCAAACCAGCTCTTCTTTTGCATTTGTGTATATGAGATGGAATCCTTTGCTGTAACTGATTGTTTTCTGAGCTTTTCTATTGCTATTTGGTTTTTCTCCCTTAGGTTGAGTATGTATTGAATTGCAGATGCCTGCTTTTTTGATTCATCGTAAAGGAGTGAGGCTATTGCCGGTATGGAAGAGTTCTCCTTTATCTGCACTTTTTCACTGTTTATCTTTACATATGTTATTCCTTTTTCCTTGATGATCTCGGCGTTTTGTGACTTGAGGGTCTCAATAGAGCGGGGATCTGCTATTGAGATTACGCCTTGCGAGCTTAGTGCAAAAAGTGCCTTTGCCACCTTGGCTATTGACTCGGATTTTTCCTTCACCTGCTGGACTGCCCTGTCCTGCTCGTCTATTACACTTTGCAGCTCTGATATTTTTTTGTCAATCTCGGTACTCTGAGCTTTTTTGCCCTGCTCAAGCAGTGTCTTTGATAAAACCCTATCAAGTCCTTCCATGAAGGTCGGGACGTTTTCCGTATCTTGCGCACCATCAGGCTTTACTGGGTATACATCAAGTCCTTTCTCAGTTTTGAGTATTGCAGGCTCGTGCTGGCCACTGACAATTCTTTTTGTCAGGGTGCTTGCCACCTGGACGATCTGTTTTATGTCATCATGTGTTAGATGATCTGCAGGTGTTTCCAGATTAATTTTTGCAAGATTTAGTATCTGTTCGGCGTACTTTGCAGGCAGGCCGAAGGTTCTGCCAAGCCACCTAGCTATCGGTGTTGTAACTGATCTTGCCTCATCAAAATTCTTCTCGTTTATATCAAATATGTTAAGGCCCATCTGGGGAGGGGGGGCATATGTCATGCCGACTTTGAGCTCACGGTGTCTTACCTCGATGGAATGGAGCAGGGCAAGAATTTTCAGATTGCTATCGCAGAGCAGTAAGTTTCCGTCGCCGAAAAATTCGCAGATAAGCACAAATTCTTTGTCAAAACCTGAGAACGTTATGTATGCGATCCGCTCCACGCCTATCTGCTCTATTTTTGTTATCTTCATTCTTAGCAGGTCATCGCGCAGGCGCTTTATCATGCGGTTTTCCTCTATTTGGTCTATTTTGATGCCGGTAAGCCACATACCGATAGTTGAGAGCACCAAGAATATGTCTGGCTTTTCCGGATGGTGGAGCTTGAAGAGAATGCTGTTGCGATTTATTGCGTAAATGTTATTTACATAATATCCGTCAGCGGCTCGTGCTATTTCTTTTACAAGAAAGGTGAGCTCAATTCCAGCCAGCGCCATGCTGATCTTGCATAAAGCTGCAAATATACTCTTAATGATGCAGGTTCGACCAAAGACTTTAAACTGGATGGCTTTGAGTCACCGTAGAAATTTCATTGACCAAGCATCCAAAGAAAAAGGCCAATCCGGATGAGCCAAAGGACGAGGCGCCAAAGACTGAAGCGCCGGACAACATGGATGAGTCAGAGAGGCGCAAGAAGCTTCTTGACAGACTGTTCTGGATTAGAATAGGCATGGCAGCTATAGGCGGAATAATTGCCACGTTTTTGTTCGAGTCCATTGAGGGGGAGGAGAGGAGATGGGCTTCCATTGCATTCATGATTATAGTCTTTATTGCGTCTGCTATAGTCGGCAAGGGGATGAAGATAGGACTGCCTCCTTCCGATAGGAAAAAGATAGTCACAACAGGAATTGGCAGCTTTGTGTTCATCTATCTGTTTATGTGGATTATTACCTATACTCTGGTGCACCACCCGGACGTTACAATGGGTCCGATAAAGCCGATCTAGGGCATGTGGGAATACAGAACGCCAGGCATACCTGATGAATACTTTGAGAGAACAGAGGAGGTTCCAATAACAAAGGAGGAGCCAAGGTCACTACAGATAAGCAAGGCAAGACTGTCTGGGGGGTACATTGTATACGATATAGGCTGCGGCAGCGGCTCGATAACGGTTGAAGCTGCGCTGCAGGTAGGAAGGGATGGCAGGGTGTATGCGATAGATGTGGATCCAAAAGCAGTGGAGCTGACAAAGAAAAATCTTGCAAAGTTTGGAATTTCAAATGTTGATGTGATACTCTCTGATGCCAAACAAAAGATAGCAGAGCTGCCTCCAGCTGATGCAATTTTTGTAGGCGGTACTGGAGGTGACACTGAAGAGATAGTTAGGATGTGCTACGAGAAACTAAAGCCAAAATCAAGGATTGTGATTGGCGTGATTCTGATAGAGACGCTTTATGCAGTGCTAAATGTGGTGCAAGGTCTTGGCTTTTCAGAAATTGACATAACACAGGTTACGATATCAAAAAGCAAAAAAACGTCCACTGGAACTATGATGCTGGCAAGGAACCCGGTCACGATAATATCTGCCACAAAATAATGCACTTTTATCTAGGAAAAAATTGGTCTAGAGCATGCACGAGCTTGTCTGTGTGGGTTGCGGTCCGGGGGATCCGGAACTTTTAACGGTCAAGGCAGTCAAGGCAATCCAGTCGGCCGAGGTCATCGCGTGCCCGACGGCAAAGGAAGGCAAGCCTAGCATAGCGCTATCTGTGGTGGAATCACTGATTGGAAATCATGAGATAGTCAATCTGGTGTTCCCTATGGTAAAGGACAAGGACACGCTGGAGAGCACCTGGGAGAAGAACACACAGATTCTTGCAAACAAGGTTCTTGAAGGAAAAAAAGTCGTCTATCTTACTGTTGGAGATCCATATCTTTACAGCACGTGGATCTATCTGCACCGCGAACTGCAGCTAAAGTTTCCGCAGATAAAGATCTCAGTCATTCCGGGTATAGTCTCGATGTTTACGTTTGCATCAAAGGTTGGGATAAGCCTGGCGGAGGGGGCGGAGACCATGGCAGTGATACCATCATGCTATGATCTGTCACGTGTCAAGGAAACGGCAAAGAACTGCGATACTATGATATTTCTCAAGGATGGAAGGTATTTTGATCAGGTAATCAAGCTGCTAAAAGAATCTGGGTTTTCAGATGATTCGATATTTGCAATAGGGCAGGACCTTGGAACCCCAAACGAGATTGTAAGGAAGATGAGGCTTGGAGATGTCAATGAGAGCACGTTGACTACAAAGTATTTTTCTATAATGGTGGTAAAACGTGCATAAAGTCTACTTTGTGGGTTGCGGGCCTGGCGATCCGGATTTGATAACAGTCAAAGCAAAAAAGCTACTGCAAAAGGCCGACGTTGTGGTGTATTCGGGATCTTTGATACCTGAGAAGATACTTGGGATGTGCAAAAAGGCAAAAATGCATGATGCGTCAGGCCTGATAAGAGAGGAGATATTTGATATTTTGAGCAAGAATGCGAAAAGGGGCAAAACAGTTGTACGATTGCACGACGGGGATCCTGCCATTTACGGGGCAATCAGGGAGCAGACAGACAGTCTGCAAAAGGAGGGAATAGAGTTTGAGGTGGTCCCTGGGGTTACATCGTTTCTTGCATCATCTGCTGCCTTGGGCTTACAGCTTACGCTGCCTGGCATAACGCAGACAATAATCATCACAAGGGCAGAAAAGCGCACCAAGGTTCCAAGGCAGGAGCAGATAAGCGAGCTTGCAAAGCACAAGTCCACCATGATATTCTATCTGAGCGTGCACCTGTTATCTGATATAGTAAGGGAGGCAGTCAAGGGCGGATACGCGCTATCCACACCAACAGCTGTAGTGTACAGGGCAAGCTGGCCTGACCAGAAAGTAATTACTGGAACGTTATCTGATATTGTAAAGAAGGTCTGGGCAGAAAAGATAACACGCACAGCAATTGTGATTATCGGCGATGTGATACAACCAAAGTCATACGAGTATTCAAAACTATATGACAAGTCGTTCAGTCATGGATACAGAAAGGCAAAGGCTAGGCAGAATTTAAAATAAAAAGAAGAAGAAAGAGTTTTTAGGACTATGGTGTCAGTGCGTTAGCGGTTCCACCTACATTGATAGTCCACTGGACAGTCAATGAGTCACCGTTATTCATGCTGATGCTAGAGAATGTCTGTCTTGCAAACATGCCGTTTGTGGAGGCGTTTGTACCGTTGAACAGTCCTGACTCTGTTACGGCTTGTGTTGGTCCACTATTTGTAAATGTAGCCGCCATCACAGCCTGTGCGGTGGTGCCTGAACCGGAACCTGTTGAGTTAGTCCAAGTGATGGTGCTATATTTAATTCCAAGCCCGCTTGCAGTCAATTCTGCTCCAAGCCCAGTATTATCACTGGCAACTGTTGCAGAGCTGTTGCCAATTGCAATGTATCTGAATCCTTCAGTTATTGCACCTGTGCAAACGTTGGTACCAGTGCTACTTCCACCACTAGCACCAAACAACATTTTTGAAACACAGTTCTCACCGTTGTTTACAATTAGGTTGTCTGATTGTCTATATGCTTTGATGTTACCATCAGAGTCTGTCAATGTCGTGACTACATGTCCTGTAATTAGACCTGTGGCAGTCGTACTGGTTTGTGCGTCGCTTTTAATTCCGGTTATACCAAAAATAGTAGAACTAAAAAGGCCGGCTACAACCGCTAGTGCAACTCCAAGGACTAGTGTCGTTGTACTCAATTTCATTAACTACCAGTTCGGGTACAAGTATATAGAAATGGTGGAATTTTTTTTAGACAAAAAGCTCCAAAATGGCAATTATACGTGCTCATAGATCCGGTAAGACTGGATAACTCTTTTATTTTTAAATCCGTGACCTGATTTATGCTGGAGGTGTTATTTTTAGCCTTAGTGTTGTTTGCCGCCATGGCAGATGATTCTTTTGAGGCAATACCGATCACGTATTCTGGCACAATGGAGGATGTCCACTTTGATGGAAAGTGGTCGTTTGAAACGGAATGGAAACAATCAAGTCTTAACACCTATAATTATCCAGATGAACACCAAGCCGTACTTCGTACCGCACATCAGGGCGATTTTGTCTATATGTTTATCGACATGCTGACTGACTTTACACTTGACAAGGGAAAAGACAAGGCAGTTGTATGCTTTGATTCAAACAATGACAAAACACAATTTCTTGACCGTGATGACTATTGTATTGTGGCTATCTTGGATTCAAACTCCACAGTTTTCCAAGGTGATTTAGAACAAATATTCGTAGAGATCTCGCGTCCTGAAGGATTGGAATCTATAAGCACGGTTTCAGATGAGAATGACAGGTATTCAAGTATACCACACCCTGGATACGAGTTTAAAATACCAACAAGTTTGATCGGACGCAGTAATGAATACGGATTTTATTTCGCAGTATATGATGAAAACTCACAGAAATTGTTCACATATCCTCCTAATGTGACTGAATTTACACCGCAAAACCCCATGGTACCTGTACCTGCACAATGGGGAACCATCTACTCTCCAGACAAGTCACTGCCGGAATTTCATCTGCCATTTCTTGCATTACTGGCTTCAGTTAGTGTGATAATACTCTTATCAAGAACTGGATTGTTCAACCATACCTGAAATGGAACGATCACTTGAAAAACTAAACGACAAAGTGGTTAAATGTAAAAAATGTACTCGATTACACTCTTACATAAAGTCAGTAGCTAAAAATAAAGTAAAGCGATTTTATGATGACAAATACTGGGGCAAACCACTACCCAGCTTTGGAGATCCTAATGCAAAGTTACTGATCGTGGGTCTGGCACCAGCTGCACATGGGGGTAATAGGACAGGTAGAATGTTTACAGGAGACAGTTCTGGCGATTGGCTTGCAAAGGTTTTGTTTGATAATGGATTTGCAAACAAACCTACAAGTCAGAATAAAAACGATGGATTTACTCTCATTGATGCGTATATTACGGCAGCAGTACGATGTGCGCCTCCTGACAACAAGCCTACTAGGAATGAAATTATGACCTGTGCCGATTATCTAAAGCAGGAGTTGGCCTTGTTACAAGATGTTAAAGTGATAGTTTGTCTTGGCAAAATTGCATTTGATGCAGTAAAACGCTTATGTGGTGTCAAGTACCAAAACTTTTCTCATGGCCACAGGTTTTTCCATAACGGTATTGTGATTGTTGCAAGTTATCACCCGAGTAGACAGAATACCCAAACAGGCAAGTTAATTTGGAGTCAATGGAACAAGATCTTTCTTGATGTAAGGGCACTTTTGGCCAAATAATCATTAGTACATTACGAGTAAAAATCACTAATTCAATGGATTGCATCCAATTATGCATATAATGTGGGAATAACTAATACCAATTTCTATTATCTGGTACTATTCCGACACAGCTAACCATTATTTGCGAATTTTTTGTATTATTGCATACGAATCTGCTATAGATTATTGTAATAACGCTTCATAGAAACTTGAATTATAACCAATCATTCATTTTAATAAAACAAAAAGAATCTTTCGTCTTTCAAGTTCTTTATTCGTAAGTTGTGGAACTTGATTGGGACGAAAGTCCTGATGGAGAGGGTACGGATGGGAATCTTTCCCCAATTTGCTGTTCTGCAACCGCTGATGCTTCCTGCAATATCCTGTCTGTCTCCTCGTTTGATATTTCTGAATCCATGCTGAAGGCGTCCCCCGCAAGTGAATCCATCATCAAACCGCCTAGGGTTTGTGTCATTGCATTTAGTTCTGCATCTGCTTCTGGCATAAATCGGCCAAGTGATGATCTTAGTCCCTTCATGGTGGACATTGCTGGACCGATTGCAACCATTGCATCGCCCAAGTCGTGAATTGTAGTCAAACGTAGTTGTACTTGTTCTAATGCCATTCTTGCATTGCTTAGCATTTTTGTTACTTTGCGTATTTCAGCTAGTTCGTTTGACAACACTCTGCTTGCGCTTGTGTCGTGGTGTTGCATTGCAGCTACGATTCGTTTAAAAAGTTGAGCGTCACGTTCGTGCAGCTTGTTTAGCATTGAATCCATTTTTGAAATTTGCAGTTGCAGTTTGTTGACTGCAGTCTGAATTCTTGGTTTCAATGCTCCTTGCGGCTTAACAGAGTCTCGAAGTTTCTCTGATATGCTTGCAGTATCTTGACGTGCCCAATTCTTCTCGAAGCTGGTCATGCGCAACTGTTTAGAATTTAATTCTTAATTGCTGTAGTTGATTATAATCAACAGTTGAGTAAATTTAGCTGACAAGATGTAAATTGAAATACTATGCAATAACTACATGGGAAAAATAGTTGTATTTGATTCTGGTTTTGGTTCTCTATCAATAATAAAATCGATTCAAAAACATACCAAGTCCGATATCATCTATTTTGCTGATCAGAAAAATTATCCATATGGTATGAAATCTCCAAAAAAGCTTGAAACGATAATAAAAAGCAACATATCGTACTTGCGTAAAAAATTCAAACCCGATCTTATTGTTGTCGGCTCTAACACTCCATCTTTATTGTTTAGAAAATTATTTGAAGATGATGACACACTGATAGGTGTACTACCGCCCATACAAATTGCGCAAACTATTACAAAAACAAATTCAATCGCAATTCTTGTTACAAAATCAATTTCACAAAGTTTGGAATTGAATAATTATATCAAAAACAATATGTCCAATCAAATAAAAATTACAATAATTAATACAAGCTCTCTTGTTGATCTGGTTGAATCTGGAAAATTTATTCATGATGTAAAATTGTGTAATGATAAAATCGTTTCAGTTTTAAAACAAGAGTTTATTGCAAATGATATTGATGTTGCTACATTATCCAGCACACATCTGCCATTTTTGCTTTCATATATGCAACAATTATTTCCAAATGTAATATTTCTTGATCCTGCTGATGATGTAGCAAAACAAATTACAAGTCATAAGTCATTTTTTCCGTCTCCAAAAAATACTCTGAAAATATTTAGCTCAGCAAATTCAATTAGATTTCAAAAAAATTTGGAATTAATTGGAATAAAAGAAACTGTACATGATCTTGATCTAGATTGAATTTCTGATACTGTGATCACAAAATTTGTAATTTTGAACAAAATAGCAGTAATCCAATCTGGCATCATGAAAACTGTAATTTGCCATGGCGGCATGCGTTTTCACCCAAAAATTCCTCATGACTTATTCGATTTTTTTCATTAAATTAATTCAATAATGTCTGAAAATAAGATCGCTAATTTTCTAACTGGTATAGCTGATACTGCTAAAGTTGGAATTGCAAGCGACTCAATCGATCGGCGCAGTCTAATGATTCTGATTAAATCATCACGAGGTAACTAGTTTGAAAAGTGCAAAAATCATTTCATTATCATTAATTGCCATTTTGATAATCTCATCGTTTGTATCATCTAATAGTAATGCTACTCTACCAAAAACATCGGAACAACCGATCATTTTTGATGATGGCAAATCTGATACAATACTTACAAAACATTACAAAGTCAGCATTGATGAAATGAAAACACAATTTGCTAACCAAGAGATATCACTAGTTCTAACAAAAAGACCGACAGTTGATCATACAACCAGATTAGACATATCAGAGAAAATGATGTTTTCTAATGGCGACGGTTCGAATAATCCAATTTCTCTGTTGAAGTACAATCCAGTCCATGCAGTACTTGAAAGAATTTTCAATCAGCGAAAGTTAGAATTTGATAATATTTGGAGTATCTTATCCACTAATACAGCTGTATCCCCACCCACTGATCCCATAGGAGGGTTGTCTAGTGATCAGTTTGATATGTTTGATGTTGAACAAAACCATCAACATGACAAACAATTATTCAAGATACAACAACAATTTTTCTATGATCATGGATTTGATACAAATACTGTTTCACAAATATTGCAATTTGAAAACTTTGTACAACCAACACAATATGTTACTGACTCGATAGAGCGGCAATCCCAATCATTACTACTCGTTTTTGCTATTTCTGCATTTTATATTATCGTAAGATCTGAAAATCCAAACACCAAAATTCAAAATTATAAAAAGGTTTTATCATTAATTTTCATAATTATCCTTTCATCATCAGCTGTTATAACACCAGTTTCAATCTCGAGGGCGTACTGGCCTGAAGCATATGCTGAAGCCATGGATGAATTAATTGTTGACGAAGCAACAACAGATACTAACCATGAAATAACAACTGAGCCTGCCTTACTAGAAAGACAATCTCTTACTCCAATGGATGTGGATGAACAAAATGAAACGACATTGATTATACCTGAAGCCAATCTAACGGAAGCAGTAGATTCCATTAATGAACCTGTTTTTCTACTTCCAGTCAATACTACGGACTCAATTACTACTGCCAATGCCACAGAAGCAAATACCCCCCTTCCAACCAATACTGTCACCCCCACATCCAACTCGACCACCCTCAAGGAGCTAACCGAGACCCTTCAAATCACTGGAAATACCCCCCTTCCAACCAATACTGTCACCCCCACATCCAACTCGACCACCCTCAAGGAGCTAACCGAAGACCTATCTATGATAGAGTCAACTCCGGACAAATCACTAGGTACAGTGATAGTACCGGATGCTACCAGATCATGGGGCTCAAACTCTACTGAAATTGGCTCACAGCTATTTGGCCAAGTTGCAATAAATCAGACTGGAATCGTTCTTGAAGGCGGTTTTATCAAATACGCTGGAAACAACACAAACCATACATCAAACATTGCCGTTGCTGCCTGGCTCAAGCCGGATTATTCATCAGATACATCAAAATTCACTATAATATCAAAAGAGAAAACATTCGAATTAACCCTTAATAATATTTTATATCCTCAGCATAAAGCAATTTTCTCTGTATTTGACGGCATAAAATGGCACCAAATACAGACAAATTCGGAAATTGGTCAGAACTGGACACATATTGCAGCAACATTTAACGGTACAAATATCTCAATTTATGTAAACGGAACTCTGTCTAATACAAAAAAGACAACACAATCACTTACTGTCGATTCTACTGGAACAGTACAAAAAGTGACTCCAAGCGTATCTAGTACAGACTCTGATGTTGCAATAGGTGCAGCATTGGATGGAAGAAAGGTTGACAATTCTGAGGGTATATTTTCTGGAAGTCTTGACTATGTCGAAATTTATGATAGCTATCTAACACCTGACCAGATCCTCAAGATATACAGCAAGACGCTTCCCTCCATATTATCAAAACTCGTGATCGTTCCGAACATCGAGAAAATCGAGCTAGACCCAATCAACTTGCTCAATCAAACCAACATCAATGGCACGCTTAACACTAACATGACACAATTTGTATCGCTACCTACATTAAATCAGACAAACCAGATCACAATATCTGCATGGGTTGATCCAATATACAACCAATTCTCTGATGAATTTACTATTGTATCAATGGAAAGATCATTTTCATTGTCGATAAACAATGTTATCGATCCTAAACGTACTGCAGTATTTTCAGTATTTGACGGTATAAGATGGACTGATGTGTATGGTACAAGCAAAATAGAAAATCCATCTCATATTGCAGCTGTTGTAAATGGAACAAGAATATTCCTTTATGTTAATGGTGAATTGCAAGCAAGCAAGATACTCTCCAGCTCGTTTTCAATGTCAAATGGTAAACTGGATGTAGCTCCTGCGGAAATGGCAAACACTGACAGTGATATCATAATCGGCGCTTACATGTACACAAGAAAAGGGGAGTTATACATGTCCAACAAATTCTCTGGAATAATTGAGAATGCAATAATTTACAACCGCTCTCTATCTAGTGAGGAAATTAAGCAACTGTATCTATCAGAAATAAAAAATGAATCAAAACAGTTGCCCTTATTCACCGAAAACATACTCTCATTTACTGATATTGTAACACTGACTCTGATTCCAAAAGTAACGACACCGACAAATTACACGCAAATTATATCTGAATCACTACAAATTACAGAGTCTACAGATAATACGTCGATCATAAACGAACTCTCAAACATATCGCTTAATGAAAACCTTGGCATGGAAAATGTTATTGGCTTAACTTCAACTACCGAACCAAGCATATCTTCCAGTAACTATTTGGGTCTTTCAGATTCCATAGAATTGGTCAAAAACGTACTGCCTTCAAATAATACAATTTACGATGAAATGTTTGGAATTGCAGATAGCTTAAGCATTCAAAAATTATCTCCACAAATAACAGCTGACAGCATAATCTTTGAGGAAAGGGGAAAGGATTACTATAAGGTTGAATATGAAAATGGAACAGGACAGATCACATTCGGTCTCCCAGAATGGATACTAGATCCTTCAACAAACAAATACGTAGAGCACATAGTGACAGAAACTCCAAATGAAATAATCTATGATTCTATGCAAATTCCATTCGTATTTGACAAGGCAGACTGTTCAGTTCGTATTTACGAAAAAGGAAAGATTGATGCAAACTCACAGCTTGCAATAGGAAAGAAATACTGGAAACTAATGGAGGCTCAGGCAGGCTCTAACCAATGGATAGAATCGCAAATCAACAAAAATTCCTGCAACATTCAAGTATTCTCCAATTCCACTGGATTCTTCATTAATGCAATAAGAGAGAACAAAGATGGTACATTTATCACCACATATGGCAAAAAAGTCGACCAACCACTTGAATCCTTCCTGTATTATACTAACAAAAATCCAGAGAAGACAAACACAAAGTACGGATTTGTCAATGAACTTGAGAACATAGAATCAGATGAGGCAGATCTTGGTGATGAAATAATAACATCAAAGCCAGAAATTGCACAAAAGTTTGCAGACAAGGCAAGAAAGCAATTAAAGAAACTCCTCAACGACATGTCAAACTCTGAGGTAAAAGAACTAAGACAGAATGAAAAACTAAGCAAGAAAAAACCTGATATGGTAACCGAAACCATTGAATTTAAAAAGACCGGCAAGGCATCACTCGCATTTGATTTTTCCAAGGCATCCAAGGAATTCTCGAACATAAATCTTGAAAACAGAAATGGAAAGCTGAAAACCACGGTGGAATTCCTAGAAATCGCACAACCATTGCAAAATGGTGAGACTGCGTTTTTAGATCCAACAGTAGTATTCAGTAGTGGTACATTCGTTCAAGTGCAGGCTCCGGGTACAACTACAAATGGAAACCCAGTATGCAAAACTCCTGCAACAGTATCCCAACCATCACAGTCAAGGGCTTCCATTACAAGAACCAACAACGCTAACGGATGTTACAGAACTGCGGTAGAATACAATATCAGCTCAATTGACAGTAGAGCTGTAATCACTGACGTCAAAACTTCATTTACAACAGCATCATTTGCATCCACAAGAACTTGTGAAGTACGGGCAATTGAAATACGACCTACCTCGCATACACTTGGTGGAACACAATCATCTCCAGAACCAGATGCACAAATTCTATGGGATGATATTGGAAATGGCACACAATATGCCACTGGCATAGTATGTGCAGCAACATCGGGAGGACCCATAGATCTCGGCTCAGGCGCTGACAATAATCTGCAGACTGCAATCGATAATGGTCAGACATGGTTTGCGTTGGGATGGAAATTAGATGATGAGGTAAGACCAACAGTAAACCCATCCGAACGTGGATCATTATTCAGTGCAATTACAATGACAGTAACCTACAACTTTAAGGCAAAACTATCAGAAAAACTGGGAATTAAGGATTCTATCTCATTTACCAAGAACATAAGCAAACAATTCTCAGACAAGCTTGGAATGCGTGACTTATTACTTGTAAACAAGCATCTGATAAAAACACTCACAGAGAACCTGGGAATCACTAAAACCGTTATCTCAACTAAAATCCAAACCGCTAACGAAAGACTGGGCATACAAGACACAATCACTGTAAAGAAAACAACAATCAATCTCAACGAAAGACTTGGAATACTTGATGCTAATGTTGGACTGACAAGACAGGTTACCGATTTACATCTTACAGAAAGGTTAGGTCTTACCGATTCATTGGTAGCAGGTAAAGCTCATTCTGTATCACTTTTGGAAAAACTCGGAATTAGGGATGCAATTAAAATTACTAGGAATATATTTTTGACAGAAAAATTAGGATTTAACAGTGCAATTACAACACAAAAGTTCCCAGGAATTGAGTTTAACACGCAGAATGGATGTACAATCATAAGCAACGGAAGTACATCCAAGACGTTATTTGCAGGAACTGATTATACCGACCCGCAAGGAGAGGCATTTGTAAGAATCGTTGACACAAGACAGCAAGGAATCGGTAGAACATCTGGGGGTGGAACACAAAACGCAGACAGAGTAACTGCTTACATTAGTGATCCTGACTTTGCAGGAGGTTCTATTACGTTCACAAGAGCAGGTACTACAAATGATGATCGAATATGCTGGCAAATAGTTGATTATCAGGGAAGCCCAACAAGTGCAAACGCCATAAAAGTACGACAAGTGGGTACTGTCACACACAGTGCTTCCGGACTCACGGTAGATACACCAACCGTATCTGGAGTAGTAGATGATAATGACATCTTTGTTTTCATTACAGGACAAAGCAGCGTTCATGCTGGTTCAACCAGGTGGTCTTCATCACTAAACACTGCAGAATGGCTCGCAGCTTCTGATACTGCCAGATTTACAAGAGGGATTTCTAATAGCAACGCAAACCCCCTCAGCTACGCAATAGTAGAGTTCACTGGCAGTAATTGGTCTGTACAAAGAATACAACATGGATATACTGCAACAAGCGCTCAAACAGTTAGCATATCTGATGTCGGTTCCATAGAACGAGCATTCTTCCAATATCAACACAGATCTGCAATCACGTCGACTGGTCTTGATGAGGCAGGATCAGAAGTATACTTTAGTGCAACTAACCAAATTACATTTGATTTGGAGGATACTGCATCACCTGCCAGCTCCATAACAGGAGTTGCTTGGGTGGTATCAAACAGCCAAACCGGACCAGATGCAATGATTGTTCAACACAAAAGTGGTACTAGAAGCGGAGCTGGCTCTGAAGAATTTACTCAGAACATTTCAATAAGTACTGTTAGAAGCTTGAGCACAACATCTATCATGGGAGAAAATACACGTAGTTCAGGAACTGGAACCGGCTTTCCAGTTGGACATATAGCATTCAATTTAACTTCCACAAATAATGTTGTTCTTATTACTTCTGATAGTGCCAATACTCAAAATTACCGATTCCAAGTGGTACAGTGGCCAATAAAACCGTCAAAAACCTTCTCTGTTTCATTAAATGAAAAACTAGGCATTACGGATACTATCATCAAAACTTCTACAATCTTCCGTACTGAAAAACTTGGTATTTCAGACGTGATAACTACTCCAACCAGAACACAGTCACTCACAGAGTCCCTCGGAATGAAAGATACCGTATTTGCCGCAGCAACCAGAACACAGTCACTCACAGAATCCCTTGGAATCACTGACACCGTAGCTACATCTATTACACAATTCCAGTCACTCACAGAGTCCCTCGGAATGAAAGATACCGTATTTGCCGCAGCAACCAGAACACAGTCACTCACAGAATCCCTTGGAATCACTGACAACACAGCCAAGACCGCATCAAAGAGCCTCACCGAATCCCTGGGAATCACTGACAACACAGCCAAGACCGTCACCAAGTCACTGACAGAAAATCTAGGAATGACAGACAACGCTGCACGCACTGCTAATAATGTCAAGTTACTCAGCGAACGATTAGGTGTATTTGATGTGCCTGACGATCAGCAGCAACTTGCAGTTCTGACAAAATCATTACGTGAAAGATTGGGTATGAGTGATACCATCTTATTCAAGGGAGGAGCAAAGATAGAAGCACGAGATCTATCTAATAATCTAGTTCCGGGTGCATCCTATACTGTCTATCCAAACCCAACAGGAGGAAATACACCGTTACTAATAGTAGATAACGTATCAAATGACAACGACAGCATTCCAGGACGAGTCACATTTGATCTTGTTCCATTTGGTACATACAACTTTACCATGACCGTAATTCCGTCCACATACAACGTATTGGGCAATAGTACCATACATGAAGTACACAGAACCCAGATAAACGGAACTGCAGTGTTCAGAGTGTCTCCACAATCCACTCCTCTATCAACAATTGCACCAACTGTGATCACTACGGCACCATCACTGAATAGTACTGTCTATGACAAATGGACCAGTACCTATTCTGCAACCATCGTGAACGGAACATCTACACATGTAATTGACAAAGTGCAAGATCTACCACCAATAATATCCGTAGGAAAAGATGCCACAACATTGCTTAACAGTGCAATAACAAAACAAGCATCCGTAAAGCTGAGCATATCATTTTCATCACTATCTTCAGGCAAGACCATACAAAATACAATAGGAATACAGAATTACTCGGTCCCAGAATCTCCAGAGATAACTTCTGTTATCCCGAGCATAGTTACAGCTCCGTCTGGAACATCCCCACAGTTTGTCATGACACCACCCATGAACAAAATAATTCCAGGACAGACAATGATCTTACCCGTGGAAACAGATCTTATGCCTTCATGGGGAGGACTCAAACAGCTCAGCGTACAATCAAAAGATGGCGTAATCCCAACTGCAGCGCCTGGTGACTGGTTAGTAATAGAGAGTGCTCCAACAGTACCGTCCGCAGTAGGAACAAACGGAATATCTAACAATGTCAGGCTGTTTGTTGAGGTAAAATATCGTCATGCAGAAGATGGAATAGGATACGACTGGTCGCAGACAGCCAACCACAAAACAAAGCCAGTACTCAAAGTACAAGTGGCAAAATCTAGCTCACTTGCATCTGATGCTAATGGATGTCCAGTGTTGACAGGATACATGTTCGATACTACATCCAATACATGGAAGACGCAGGGAATCCAAGTAGGTAATGCAGTATCAATCAACACAAACACATGTGAGCTCGACCTGACCGTAGATCACTTTAGCAGATTCAGTCTATCTGCACCATCAAGTGGAACCACCGGCCCAAGTGGTCCTGGAGGCTCACCAGGCACTCCAGGCGGAAGCACTGGCAGCGGTGGTGGAAGCTCCGGTGGTGGAGGTGCTGTTGGAACGGCTGGAACCACCGGACAAGGATTTGGAGGAAGGCTGATCCAGCCTATCATCATATACCAAATCACATACGATGTCTGTGATACCAACATGGCAAGAATAATTATAGGAGTACACGGAACAGAAGCGCCAGCGCCAGCCGTAAAGATAAGAACACCACAAAAAGAAGTCTACACTGCAACACTTGCAAGAGAGCAGCCATATCTTGAGGCCAACAAGATATTGCAGATAAGCAGGTATGTCTATGAAGCGCCACTTGACCCGAATCTGAACTTCTTCATAGTCACAGCAGAGCAGGCAGAAGGAAGGACCGCAGTATCGGCCTCATATCTGGCAAACATCTACCAATGCAGAGAAACCATCATTGTTAATCCGATGAGAGACCTTGACAAGGAGATGATCTCAGAGCCAACTGTAGAGGCAGGCAGACCGAACATATTTGACATCAAGTTCCAAGTAGGCGGCAGCAAGCCCGTCAGTGCATACGAAGTAAACCAGTATGTGGAACATGATGCCAAGATCAAATTCAGCTCAATACTTGATAGCCCCACAACAATCCAAAGGGCAGAGCTAAGGGTTATCACCGCAGGAGACAACTATACTGACTATGCAGCAGTAAGAATGAACGTGGTACCTCTACAAAACATCACAAATACATACATTGCATCAGCTGAAATACCGTCTTCATTCCTGCAGGCCCCAGCCATCATATACTGGATTCATGTAATAAACGAGGAACAAAAGATACAGACCTCGGACAGATACTTCCTTGGTGTCAAGCCTACATATGACCTTGATGCAAGAATAGAGCTTGATACAACCCCAAGCAAGGCACAGGGAACCACCTACAAGCCTACAGCATACATATTCAACAAGAGTGAAAAGCCATTGTTCGGCTCAGTGTCTTTGGTAATCGATGGCAAGATTGTCTACACTTCACCAGAGCAACTCTTCAACAACGGACAATCCGTAGTTAATCTAGAATGGAAGGTACCTAACACACAAGCAGAATCAGAATATTCGGTTAAAGCCCAAATTAACCTGTATGATATGACAATCGAAACCGCCCAAGCAACACTAAGAACATTCCAAGAGACAAGAACATATTCCATATCAGAACCAGTACTGGTAAACTCTGTGGTGGCAGCAGGTGAGATGGTTGCAAGAGTGGGTTTGCTATACTCATCTGATGTCAATCCATCATTACATTATAGGGTAGTATCACCCGATGGTACATGCGTCATAGGTCAATCAGATTCCTGCATGGTCAACGGATCCACCGCAGGAAACAGAGGCAATTCTGTGAGCGTTGAGCTTGAGGGACAAGTCTACAGAATAAGATACTCTGGTCAGGACAATCCACTTGAGAGATTCTCAATCACATCAATTGACCCAATAGTTGGCAACTGGAGTATCACGCTTGAATCAGATGGAGGACTAGTACCAGAGGCACACGCAACGGAGGATATACAGGTAAAGGCAAAATACAGAGCAACATACACAAAACTCCTTACTATGACATCAGAATAGATCGCACCATTTTGCCACTATGGAACCTGATTTTTGCCAAAAGTTCCACTTTTCATAAATAAAATGGGAAAACAGAGTCTTCAATGAGGCTGGAACAAGGCTATGGCATTTCCAAAACTGGTATGTCTATGCTTACATTAAATAACAAAAACCACAGGTGATACCTGATGAGAAATGCGTCAATTCTGCTGATTTTTGGACTTGTAGCGACAATTTTTGGTGCTCATCAAGCTTTGGCAATTCCATCCTCAGACTTGCGCGTGGTTGTTATTGATTCATCAGGCGGTGGATTTGGCACTGGCATGACATATCTTGTAAATCCGAATACTGGACACACAGCCCCAATAGATAATACTGGCACTATCAAGTTTGCAGAACGAATAGCAGCATTTGGAGGCTCTGTATATGTAGCAGACTCTACAAGAATTTCTAAAATTAATCTTGATACAGCAGGACAGCCAGATCCAGCACCGCCGGCCAGTAACGTAATAAGCGTAACCAGTGATGAATTTGAATTTCTTGTAGGTATTGCGGTAGATGGCAATGGCATTCTCTATGTAGCAGACTCTGATAATCTAATTTACAGCGTAGACCCTTCTGGTACGCTACCAGCAACACCAACGCTTGTACCAATCGATCACGAGTTTTCTGAAATACGTGACATGACCATTACTGATAACAAACTATACATATTTGATGCAGGTGCGGCAGACGGCGAAATATATCTGATAGATCTGTCAAGCTCACCATCGCCTGACTATACTGCAGTACTAGTATACGAGGGTGCATTAGGAGTATCACTTGTCAATTCATGGGGAATTGCAGTTCATGGCACTAATGTATATGTAGCAGGCACGTTCGGTTTTGGCCCGGGTGTCCTCAAAATTGATACCGTATCAGATACTACTTCAGAATTTTCAGACAACTCTTCAGGCAAGCTATCACTTCCATACGCTCTAGTGGTTGATCCTATAGGCAGTGATCTCTACGTAAGTGACCAACCAACAAACACCGATGTTGACGTGGGCAAAATATACAGACTAGATTTATCTAGTGTATCTCCTTCTCCTGTGGATGTATCGTCTGGATTCTTGGAGCTTCCCTCAGGCCTTGCAATAATGACTTTGACTACATCTCCACCGGATGCCTTATTTACAATCATAAAAACCGCGAATGTAACATCGGTATTGCCTGGAGACGGAGTACTTTACACAATTACAGCAACCAATAGCGGTAACGAACCGACATCTGGAATAACAATTCGTGACGACTTTCCAAAGACAGGAAATGCCCAAATCGAATCCGTTCTGGTAGATGGCAATCTATCATATACTTCTACTGTGTTTGATGTGAGTGCAGGAACATCTACTGCCGCTGGTACGTGTGTCAGAGTCGGTGATCAATTCCGTGTTGACTGCACAGGATTTGGCACACTTGATGCTGGCGATTACATCATAGTTGAGCTTGAAGGACAGGTAAGACCTGGAGCCAGTGGTGAGGCCGTAAATACTGCGACTGTCAGCAACGCAGATACATTTGCAACCCATTCCGTCAAAGTAGACATCAATCCTGCAATCGTATTTTCTACCATCTCTAAAACATCAACTCCCAGTTCTGTTGTTGCCGGAGATGGTTCAATTGATTACACAATTATACTAGACAACTCTGCGGTAGGAACTTCGAACGCTCATGGCGTAACCATAACCGATATGTTGCCAATTGGAACTGTTGACGTACAGATAACGTCCCAGCCGGCGCCAAATGTTTGTCAGGTTGAACACAACCCTGATACTTCAGCCAAGCTAATCTGCGGTCCATATACAATTAACAACAACAATTCTATTCAAATAAAATATACCGTGACAGTTGGTGCTAATGCACAAAATCCATTTACAAATACCATGAGCGTTACATGCGATAATTGTGCAACAACACAAACAGACAGTACATCAACTACAGTGATAAAAGAATCTGATCTTTTGTTAGAAAAACAATCTGATGTTACCGTGGTAACTGCAGGACAAGATTCTATACAATACGAAATCACAGTTACTAATAATGGAATATCTGATGCCGATAACGTAATAATAACCGATAATCTCCCAGTTGAAGTTACATTTAGCATACTTGGCTCTTCTCCGGAATGTACCTATGATTCTCAAACTCACAAAATAACCTGCGTTATACCCGACTCGATACCGCCTGCTGGGGTGCATGTAGTAACTATTAATGGTACAGTAAATTCTAATGCGTTAGGAACAATAACAAACACCGCAAGCGTCACTACGACCTCCTCCGACTCTGACCCATCTAACAACAACGCTACCTCCGATCCAATTGATGTAATATCGGAAACAGACATATCGCTAACAAAAACCGGCTCTGCAACGGTTGTAGCAGGAAGCATCATGACATACAACCTTACAGTAACTAACATGGGTCCAGCAACAGCTGTCGGCGTATTTGTACAAGATGAGCTTCCTGATGATTTTGTATTCCTTGATAACACTATTGATCATTTATCGGATCCGGATTGTCAGCTTGATGCAGGAGGACTCGTAGTTTGTAGCTATGGTGATATGGGACCGGCTTCCACACAAACAAAATCGATCAGAGTATCAATTGAGCGCACCGCAACAGGAGACCACACAAACAGTGCAGAAGTGTTTATTGGAACACCACAAACAACTGATGAAAACCCTAGCAATAATGTATCAACAGTGACTACTTTTGTAAAACCTGCACCAACTGAGGTCACATTATCTGGAATAATTAGAGACTTTAAGAAATCACATCCGGATTTCGAATATGTGATTTCTGATGATGATGGAATAGTAAAAAATCTCATCGGAGCTGACAGTGAGCCAATCTACAACGGCAACCCAGCTACAATAACCACCACAGGAATTGTCAATTTTAACCAGTGGTACAACCACGTAAGCACAGTCAATGACTGCACCGCATATGATATCACTCTGGTTCCATCCGAGGCAGATCCAAGCAAGTTTGTATACAGTAATAATTCATTTTTCCCGATTGACGGTCAGCTTTTCGGAAATGAAGGAAATCCGCACAACTACCACTTTACATACCAAATATATGCACAATTTGTCTACCAGCCAGGTCAGACAATAACCATAACAGGAGATGATGATATCTGGATATTCATAGATGGTAAACTAGCACTTGATCAGGGCGGGGTCCAACCACCAAGAACCGGAACAATAAATCTGGATACATTAGGACTGACCGCTGGCCAGACATACGATTTTGCACTGTTCTTTGCAGAAAGACATACAGTCCAGTCTAATCTGGGAATTTCAACCAACATCGAATTCATACCAGTCCCAGCACAGCAATGTAAGGTAGTAGATGCAGTAGATGACTTGGCATCAACCACAGCAATCCCAGTAACAATTAACGTGCTTGCAAACGATGTATCAGCCTCCTCCATACAAATAGTGAGGCAGCCTTCTAACGGCGTTGCAACAATTTCAGGTACAACAATAACATACACTCCAAATACCGGCTTTGTTGGAATTGATTATCTTACATATGAGGCATCCAACGGAGCCGGACTTACAGACACTGCAGTGGTTACAATAAAGTCTGAATCTCCAACGCCATTATTCTGTGGCCTCCCAGAGTCAGCATATGATAAGGTGATCCATGGTACGAACAGGGGTGAGAACATACGTGGAACGCAAGGAAACGATCTCATATTCGGCCTTGGAGGCGATGACAAAATAGAAGGACTCAACGGCAATGACTGCATTTATGGAGGCGATGGCAACGATAGAATAAATGGCAACAACGGAATCGATACGATTTATGGCGGAGCTGGAGATGATGAGCTATACGGAAACAACGACGACGACTTTATGTACGGAGAAGATGGCAATGATAAAATCTTTGGCAACAACGGCGATGACCTAATTGACGGAGGCAACGGAATCGATGAATGCAGGGGTCATAGCGGCAATAATACCATACTTAACTGTGAAAGAGGAGATCCCAATACTGTTATAATTCCACCCGGACCTGCCCCAACCACGGTTACGCTAACTGGAACAATTCGCGACTTTAAGGCCGCTCACCCTGATATGGAGCAGGGATGCGCTGGTGGAATATGCAACGCAGTAGAGCCCGGAATAGTAAAAACTACTCTAGGCTCTGACGGCAAGCCAGCCTTCAATAAAGATACAATATCTACCAACGGAAAAAAGAACTTTGAGCAATGGTACAACGACGTATCAAAGGTTAATTCTGCAAAACCTTTCACACTCACACTAACACAATCATCTGATCCTAGCATTTACACCTTCGATTCTGGTAGTTCCGGCTTTTTCCCAATTGATGGGGAATTGTTCGGAAACGAGGGGCGGACTCACAACTATCATTTTACACTAGAGCTTCACTCCACATTCAGGTTCTCAGATGGTCAGATGTTCAAGTTTACTGGAGATGATGATGTGTGGGTGTTCATAGACAAAAAGCTTGTAATCGATCTTGGCGGTGTACACCCAAAAAGCTCAGCTACTGTGACTTCGAACCAGCTCAAATCAATGGGATTGGTTACTGGCAAGGATTATCAAATAGACATATTCTTTGCAGAGCGCCAGACAGTAGACTCTAACTTTAGAATCGACACATCGTTTGGAATAAGCTAAGGAAAGGCAGTCTCTTTTAATAGCACAGTATCAAGATCCTGTATTTTTATCCGATCTTGCTGCATTGAATCGCGTTTTCTCAGTGTGACGGTATCATCCTGCAGTGTCTGGTGGTCTATTGTAATTGCAAACGGAGCACCTATCTCATCAAGCCTTCTGTATCTTCGCCCAATTGCGCCGGAATGATCCAAAAAGGCATCATATCTTCGCTTTATCTTCATGTAAATCTCATCGGTTTTCTCCTTGAGGCCGTCCTTTTTGACCAAGGATAATACTCCAACATGTACGGGTGCAAGATATGGCTTTATCGAAAGCACAATTCTTTCATTTTCCTTCTCATCACGTAGACTATGCTCCAATATTGTATACAGACTTCTGTCTATGCCCATGGATATCTCAAATACATGAGGAAGAACCTTTTGCTCATCATCTAAGACCTCAAATTTTTCCCTACTCTTGTTTGCATGACTGGTCAGATCATAATCGGATCTATAGTTACACGCCACCAGCTCAAGCCAGCCTATCGTAGTCTGCACTTCAAAATCAAATGCCACAGTAGCATAGAATGCCTTTTCTTTTTCGCCAAGCTTTCTGAATCTACTTTTTGTCATATCGATGCCTGTCTTTTCATAAAACTCTGTTAAAAGCCCAAGATAATATGCTACAAACTTGTTTGGCAGAACACCACTGTCTACAGCCTGTTTGCAGCTCATCGCTTTTAGCTCATCATCAATCCATACTCTGATTGTGGTGTTTTCTATCTCGGAAAATCTCTCAAGTTTGTCTAGTTTGTTCGGATTGCAAAAGACCTCAATTTCTGCCTGATAAAACTCTCGCAGCCTTAACAGACTCTGACGAGGCGAGATCTCATTTCTAAAGCTTTTTCCTATTTGGGCAATTCCAAGGGGCAGCTTGCCCCTCATGGTCTTGAACAGCCTTGGAAAATCAACAAAGATCGACTGACACGTCTCCGGCCTCAGATATGCAGCTTCTGCCTCTGGACCTATTTCCACCTTGAACATCATGTTGAATTTGCGCGCCTTTTCAAATTCGCCTTTGCATTTTGGACATCGGATATTCTTCTCAGAGACTGCCCTATCAAAATCTGCTAGATCGGCAGATTCTGGAATCTCTGTTTTTGTAATATCAAATATCAGCTTATCAGCTCTAAAGTTAAGGCCGCAAACTTTACATTTTATTATCGGGTCAGCAAAGCTTGCCAGATGACCAGATGCCTCAAAGACAGACTTTGACATTATCTGCGAGCCGTCAATTTCCAGCATGGCATCACGCCTTACAAGCTCACGCCTCCACAACTCGATGAATTTTGTCTTCATACTCACGCCGGACGGACCATACTCCCAGAATCCTGCCTGTGCATCAGAATAGATCTCGCAGCTTGGAAAGTAAAATCCTCGCTCCAGTGCAAGCTTCATTACCTCTTCATAGTTCAATGCTGTCTCACCATGTATAGAAAAATAAATTTCAAGCTATGCGAGCTCCTTTACTTTCTTTAAATTACCAAAATCATCTCGCGTATTGTCTATGGGAGTCTCAAGTATAATGGGAATGTTTCTCTTGTTAGCCAGCTTTATGACTGCAGCCATGCCTTTCTCACCTATCTTTCCAAGTCCTATGTGCTCGTGCCTGTCAAGATTTGAGCCAAGCTCGCCCTTTGAGTCATTGAGGTGGAGTATCTTCAAATTATCAAATCCCACACTGGTATCAAATTTTTTGAATGTCTCTGCAACATCTTTTTCCGTCCTCAAATCATATCCGTATGCAAACGCATGGCAGGTATCAAAGCAGACACCGAACCTGTTCTTTGGTTTTATCTGGGAGAGTATTTCACCCCACTGATCAAAGTCAGAGCCAACAGAGTTTTTCTGTCCTGCGGTATTCTCAAGCAGTATTGTTACGTCGTTTTTCACACTTGCAGCCTTTGTAAAGGCATCCGCAAGTTGCTTTATCCCCTTCTGCTCCCCCTCTCCCATATGACTGCCAAGATGAGCTACAAGGTATGGAATCCCAAGCTTGCCGCATCTTTCGACTTCCTTTACCAGAACCTGAACCGATTTGGCATGAGTTGCTGCATTGGGCGATGCCAGATTCGGCAGATATGGCATATGCACAACGGTGGCATCAACGTCGATCTTACTTGAGGCAAGTTTTTCCTTGAACTCCTTGGCGTCCTTCTCAGGTATGTCTTTTGCAGTCCACATACGTGGGCTGCGCGTGAAAATCTGAAACGCAGAGCAGTCTCTTTCTATTGCGTTATCAACTGCAGCGGAAATTGAGCCTGAGATAGAAACGTGGACGCCTACGCGCATACCTTGCAGATATTTTTGAATAATTTAAACCGACACCCATTTGGAGGCAACTGGCAGCAAGACCTCAGATTTTTAATGGCAATCGACGTGATTAACTCTGTGCTAATACTGGGAAGAGAAGAGATTGCCAGATACCCGTTTTTGACTGAAGCTGGTAACTATCTTAGAGAGAAAGGTTTTACACTGGAGCAGTTTGCCAAGGACGAGGATTTGCAGCCAATAGTGGACCTTGCCGTAAGAAGAATCGAGACGGCAGCAGACGGGAAGATATTCAATTCAGATTTTAGCATAAAAAACCTTGACATGGAAGTATTTTCATTTCTTATCGCAGTCGTTCTGCTCAAACAAAGCGGAATGAACACCCTGATCAAAAGATTCTCTCTTGCGGAAGCAAGGCGAGCAGAAAGATTCCTTGAGCGAGATCTTAACGATTCTGCAAACAAGACAAGCGAGCTTGCAATAAAAATAATCCGTGAGCTTTTCTCTATGAATATCACAAAAAACAGCGACTATTTTGTAATTCCGGCCTCAGATTATCTAAAGCATGCAGTACATTTTCACGAGCAAGAGTGGAAACTGGTAAACAGGCTGGTAGACAATGGTAGCGTGTTTCTTACCGCTCATGAGACTGTCAGGCTGATCAGAAAAGAGCTTGACAATTTTATAAGCTCAAAGATCCGCTCTTCCAGCATACCTGATGTTGCCGAATCATTCAGACAACCAGTAGAACAGCTCTTGTTACTAGCAAAAAAGTTCAACGTCCAGATAGTCGAGACAACGGAATATCCGCCTTGCATAAAGCATGCAATGGAGATAATGAACAAGGGAGAGAACCTTCCCCACTCAGGCAGGTTCATGCTTGCAACGTATCTTCTTAACAAGGGTCAGAGTATAGAAGAGATCGCCCCACTATTCAAGAATGCACCTGATTATAACGAAAAAATAACTCTATACCAGCTAAAACATCTTGCAGGTAACTTTGGAAGTGGCACCAAATACGCGTGTCCATCATGCGAGAAGCTCAGAAGCGAGAACCTTTGCTTTGCAATACCAGAATGCAACAATATAATCAACCCGCTACAGTTTGGCAGGAAGAAAGTAAATGCATGAAAAAGACGCAAAATTCCTTGAAGAGTCATTCAAGAAATATTATTTTGAGCATTTTGATCTGATTCGCACGCCGCCAAATCCGCAGATGCGCGAGTTCGGATACCAGAAATTCAACTCTGGCATGAACAGGCACATCTCGCTAAAGTCGGACAAGGAGCTGCACTTGATGCTCATGACAAACATTCCGTCTGATGTTTATTGCTCAAATGCAAGATACTCGTTTCCGAACCTGCCTATGGCAGAAAAGGACTGGCAGGGAGCTGATCTCATCTTTGATATCGATGCCAAAGACCTCAATCTGCCCTGCAGGACTGGACACACATGCAAGATCTGCACTGACTGCAAAAACGTATTTCTTGCAGAACCGCAATGCCCAGCATGCAACTCTACAAAACATGAAAAGACATCAGTTCTATGCACTGACTGCATTTCAGCTGCAAAGAACGAGGTAAGAAAACTGATAGCAATTCTTGTTACCGATCTTGGAATAAAAAAGGACGATATTGCCATTTATTTTTCGGGCAATGAAGGGTTCCACATATACGTTACAAACTCCGAGTATGAAAAACTCGAATCAAGGGAGCGATCGGACCTTGTCGACTATATCATGTTCAAGGGTGTAATGCCAGAAACATTCGGCGCCAAGGCATCCGACTTTACAAAATCAAAATTCCCGGACCTTGACGAGAAGGGATGGCCGGGAAGAATGGCAAAGGAATTATTTGGCTCAAAATCAAACAGGGCCAAGGTATCAAAGCAGCTTATCTCGGAAGGATACCTTGCATTAAAAAAGAGAATCGATGCACTACAAAAATCGATCGGAGTCCAGATAGACCCAAACGTGACTATTGATGTTCACAGGATATTCCGGTTGGGCGGCACTATAAACAGCAAAAGCGGCCTCACAAAGATGGCATGCTCTGATATTGCAAAATTCAACCCTGGCGTCGATGCCTGTCTGATAGACGGGGATGCGGTGGCAGTCACCGCGTCCTGCCCGGTGACATTTAAGCTTAAAAACAAAAAATTCGGCCCATACAAAAAAGATCGGGTAGAGATACCAAAGTACGCCGCAGTCTATATGCTCTGCAAGGGGTATGCTACATTATCATAAAACATGCCCAACACACCAAAAACTGAGCATTATGGAGGCTAAGACATTAATTTGTCCACAAAGGAGCTACTTTGATTTTGTATAGCTCATCGACCGAATCTAACGCGCCGCAGCCAGACGCAGGTAGATACATACGACTTGGAATAATTGCCGCAATAGGCATAATAGTGCTTGTTATAGTCGGCAACCAAGGCGTCATACTGGCCATGAACATGGCCGAGTTCGGCGAGCAGTTCACAAAACCGCTTCACTATTCCATAATCTCAGCACTTGTCCTCTCTGCAATAGCACTCATAAACGTGGATGTCAAAAACCGCTCCTCGATATTCTGGTATGCCGTGCATGTGGCCATCACATTCCTGAACAGAACCACACATGATCCGGTATCAAGAAACATTTCCAATTTTCGTGATTATAGGTTAAGCGTTCCCCAATTTGTAATATGGCAGATAACAAAGATCTTCCTCTTTGGCGTATTCTTTGTGAACATTATGTTCGGACTTGCAATCGCGTATCTTATGGACGGCAACGATCTTGGAGTGGAAAACCTGCCGCAGATATTTACACTGCCGTTTGTAACACCACAAACAATCAATGCCACAGATGCAGTCATACCGCTCATACCTGCGCTGACAATCCTTATTCCTCCAATACTTGCAGTAATCGGCGTAAGGCTTGCAATCTATGTCGGCCTGCACTCAATAGTGAAGGTGATCACCTCTTACATATCTGACTCGATGCAGGGCAAGCCCAAATTCCTCAACTATGTCTCCACTATAGAAGGAGTGATAGGAATAGGCATAGTCTGGGCAGGCATTAACATGTTCTTTACCCCACAGATTGACTACAACACCAAGTATGCAATAGGAGGTACTCTGGCAGCAGGTTTTGTACTGATCGCATTTTCAATATTTGATAAATTCAGGTCCAAGGTGCTAACGCATCCAATTAAGCGAGACATCTATGTACGCGTGTTTGCATTAATTGCAATTGCAATCATTGCTGGCTCTATCATGGCAGTCAATAACAGTATTGCCGATGCCAGAAAAATAGAGTTCCTTGGCCCGTACACAAAGCAGCAAATAGATGTCAACCGCTACCTTGGCGAGCTTGACAAAATCAAGATCACCACAAACGATGTCAAGCTGACATCCGTATCGCCAAACAACATACGAAGTTACATATCGCAAAATAACGACGTGCTCAATTCTGTTAGAATCTGGGACTGGGAGGCAGCGTTTGCCAAGATGAAGCCGGAGATAGGACTTATTCCGTACCTTGACTTTGAGGACAATGACATACTCAGATTTAACAACACACTGTACTGGACTGCTTCCATGAAGCCTGTGCTCCCGCCTACGGTAAGCCTTGAGAACAGATGGTACAACGAGCATCTAGTATACACTCACGTTCCAAATGGATTCCTTACCCTTGATGCAACCACAGGTCAATCGGTGGAAAGCAGCAGGCTCTTCTCCCAGAGAACAATCTACTATGGTGAAGGAGGCCTGTTTGCGGACAACTGGTCTGCATACCCTACAAATCGTGGGGATGTAAGTGCAGAGCTTAACAACGCGTTTTACGCCGGAAGGGGAGGTATCACAGTATCACCACCCACAAGCTATGTCTTTGAGCCAAACTTCCTTCTTTCATTTCCAGCAGATTCTGTTCACGTAATGAGGTACAAGGATGTATACTCTAGAATGAGCACCCTGTATCCGTATTTCCTGTATAATTTATTCGGCCAGCAGCTTGACTTTTTCCCCGTAACTGATGGCCAGAACACTTACTGGCTCATGCCGCTAATAGTCGGGTTTGACACACATGCCGTTCCCTGGTCAATGGGCAACCCGTACCTACGACTGATTGGATTTGCTTTGATTGACACGTATCATGGAGACATCACCCTGATCAAGTACGGCGATGATTATTTTGCAAACATAATAGAGAGTCAATATGGAGACAAGTTCCATCCGATGCCGGCTTGGCTCTCTGATCAGCTAAGATACCCGCAAGAGCTCTTCACATGGAAGACGGAAATGTTCAACATCTATCATGTCACAGACACTGAAAAGTTCATTCAGGCAAGCGAATTCTACGTCATTCCAACCAATCTGGAAGCATACTATATCAACGCCAAACCTCCGGGATTTGATAGCGTCAAGTTCCTTGGGTTACTGTCGCTTGAGCAAAGGGGAGGACAGGGAAGAAACCTCTCAGGATACATGATAGTTGAGAACGATCTGGCCACATTTGGCAATATGCAGTTCTACGAGGTACCAAGGGATTCAGCTACAAAACTGATTGGCCCAACAGCTGTAAGGGAAGCGCTTGACAAGGACAGCGAGTTTGCGCAACTAAAGACACTACTTCGAACTCCGAGAATAGGCGATAACATACTGTATCAGGTAGGCCAGCACGATGTTTACTTTATTCCAGTATACACTGCAGGCTCTGGCGGAGGCGTCGTAGCCCAGCTTGGGACTATAGCAGCAGTGGGCGCTGCATTTAACGGTGAATACTATGTAGGCCTTGGCAATACGCCGCAGGAGGCATTTGAGACCTATCTGCGTGAGCTGGCAGGAGTTGTATCACCATCATCGCAGCAAGCCGAAGTAGGATTCAACAAGGATGAGAGAATAAAAACCGTCCGTACAATATTTGAGGAGCGTGGATTGGAGATTGTCACGCCGACATCACTGCAGGTGCCGCTCTCGTTCAAGGAAGGAGACGTGTCACTGTTTAGCAGGGCGGACATGGATACGACAAACGAGCTTCTAAACAAGTTCATCTCAGAACATGTCACTGCAGGTACCAAACGAGTACTCTTGTGGCAAGATGAGGAGGCAATAAACTTGGGCGTCATCAAGACAGTAGATGGAATACCTGAATTGCACTATATCACAATCGATGTCGGCAAGTAAAACGAGCGCCTGTAGTTACGGCTCTATTATGATGGGTATTCCAAACGCCGAAAGTGTATCGCACCCTTCCGTTCCGTCTGCTGGGTGTACTGTCCACATAAAGTACTCACCTGCCGGACCGCTAAAGAATATGGTACCTTCCCAGCCAGGCTGACCATCAAGCTCTTTTATGGTGCTTGTGTGAGTAAATGATCCTTTCTTACCTGTACCTGCCAAGACATCATCACCGCTTTCTGGAAAGTCTATGGGCAGGGCCCCCTTTGGAAGAGACACTAGATCGATTCTCTTGTTATCGTCATTTGATGCTGCTTTGAACCATGGATTCCATGCAACCAGATTGGTAAACCACGTCCTATCAAAAAAGAAAAAATCCCTACTTGTAAAGCCCAGCTTCATCTTGGCCGCCTCATAGGTGTTGCCATCGACACACTCATCTTGTATCTTATAGTCTACCTTGAGAGTCTGCTTGGAATTCCCAGTATAGTGAGCCTTTACGTAATAGTCTATTAGACCATCATTGTTAAAATCAAAATGATTCGTATTTTTGTCGGAAACATAGATGGGGGCTTTGCCCTTGCCAAGAACAACAAGATCCGCATCAGCTACATTGACTCCTACAATACCTATCATTATTAGCAGCAAAGCAAGTGATTTCAAACGTTTCCAATTTATTGTTCGCTCTATAAAAGCTTGAAGCCACACTTTATGCTCACAAATAAAAGAAGTTCTTGCTGAACATATGCGTGCTACTGCTAGTTGACAACGGCTCGGTCTTTACGGGTAATATTGCGGAATTCCTTGCACTAAAGAAAATAAAGTTTCAGCTTGTTCCGTTCGACAGGTTATACGAAGACGACTTTGCAAAGTTCAACTCGTTCATACTCTCTGGAAGACGTACAAACAACCAGCAGATGAACGCGATAAACTCAAAGCTGATAAATCATTCCATATATGAGAAAAAACCGCTACTTGGCATATGTTATGGCGCAGAGATCCTAGCTTTGACAGTAGGTGGAACTATAAGGAAAATGAATGCCGTACAAAAGGGACCTGGCACGATTAAGACCATACGGGAAAATCCGCTGTGTAGTGGAATGATAAACGTGTACCAGAGCCACAGCTACGAGATATCGCAGCTTGGCAAGCATCTTGTTCACCTTGGCGAGTCTGCAAACTGCAGATATGAACTCATACAGTACAAAGACTCTGAAATATTCGGAACGCAGTTCCATCCTGAAATGACTGATGATGGGCTCAAAATAATCGAAAACTTTGCATCCCTGATCAGTTTTAATACAAAATGAGGCGTCTCAGATCATGAGCGAGCACGAGCTTTTACTTCCTGCAGTCGCAGAGGAAAACATCTGTCTGCCGCTTGCGGTAAGCGCGGTATCGCAATACTGGAACGTAAACCTGCCTATTGCAGAAGCAAAAGAGATAGCAAAAAAATATCCGAACATGCACGGCAGCATATTAATTGAAGGAATAGAACTTGCCGAAAGACACGGCCTTGGCAGCCTCATACTGCATTCCACACTCTCTGAGCTCAAAAAGGTAATCGATATGGGCGTACCTCCAATAGTAATACTACCTGGGCTGTTTGAGACTGTCCAGCATGCATCGGTCATATCTGGGTATGATGAAAAGGAAAAATCAATCATACACTATATGCCTCAACCTGACCAGATAGGAGTAATACCTGAAAAACAGTTTGACAAGCTGTGGGAAGAAGATGGAAGGCTTATGATACTCTTGGCACCATCCGATATAATATCTAAAATAAAGACTGAAAATAAATCGAAGGAAAAATCAAACAGACTCTGTTTTGTATCAGAGAAACTCAACTTGCAAAACAGAAAGGAAGAGGCAATAAAGACTCTCAGGGAGGCAATCACAATTGACGGCTCCAACTCCACTGCATTGTGCCTGCTTGGCGGAATATACAATGAGAAGAACATGCAAGAATGCGTACAGTATTACGAGCAGAGCATAAAACACAACAATTCATGTTACCTTGCATACCGGGGACTGGGAAACTATTATTTGAAGACAAAACAATACGACAAGGCCGACTCTTACTATACCAAGGCAATCAAGATAAACCCGACAAGATTTGGACCTATCTACAAGAATCGAGGCATAACAAGACTGGAGCAGAACAAGAAAAAAGAAGCAAAAGAAGACTTTGAGAGCTATCTAAAACACATGCCAAATGCAAAAGACAAAGAAAGTATAATGCAGGCAATAAAAGAGCTATAGAGTGCGGAGTGCGGGAATTGAACCCGCGACCTTCAGCTTGGGAAGCTGACGTCCTGCCAGGCTGGACTAACTCCGCTCACATTACGGTGGTTTTTTAGATATTTCTAGTAATTGACTTGGCGTAATAGCTTATTTTACACAAATCCGATTTTTGGATAAGTGTAAATAATTTCAAATCTATAGCATATCATGGATGCCAAGTGCCCTGAATGTGAAAGACCGGCAACAGTAGACGATAATATGGAATACATCAAGTGTCCACACTGCAGCTTTGAGGCAGACTATGAAAGATATCTTGAGATAATGAAGGACAAGGCGCTAAACATGGCAGCTGACTATATCCCAAAAAGACCGGGATTCTGATATTACCAAAAGGATCCCTTGTCAGAGCAATCAAGGTGGGCACCACAGTTATTACAAATCATGTGGCATGCCTGCATGTCTGTCATCTTATTATTGCACCTTGGACAAACGATCTCCTCTTTCATCCGTATAAAATAACCCGAATGAAACTAAAAATTTTCCTCCAAAGGTTAATTAGTTGCTCAGATTTTTTGAGCAATACTTGGCTAACTTTAAGCTCACAGTATCGGACAAGAAAGGAAAATCCCAATCAAAGGAGCTAAAAGACAAAGAAGCAAACGTACTTGTCGGCCTGCACATAGGCAACGAGATTGATGCTGCCATAGTGGGCCTTGCAGGAAAGCTCAAGATCACTGGCGGCAGTGACAAATCTGGCATCCCGATGAGGGACGATATCTATGGCTCTGCAAGAAAGCCCGTTTTGCTCTCAAAGGGAGTGGGGCTCAAGAATGTCGAGAAGGGAGAGCGAAGAAGGCGACTTATACGCGGAAACACCATCTCAGAAGAAATCTACCAGATAAACTGTGCATATGATGGCGAGCTCAAAATAGAGCAAGCTCCAAAAGAAGAAGAAAAAAAGGCATAGATTAACATAACAGCATTTTTGCAGATTACTAATGCACTGGCGCGACACACTTCCTGACTGGTATGTAAAAAAATACGGATACCAACCATGCGTGAACATCGGCACTGCAGGTCATGTAGACCACGGCAAGACCACACTTATTCAGGCTCTTACAGGTACATGGACCAGCATTCACAGCCAGGAGCTAAAACGGGGAATCACTATTCGAGTGGGTTATTCTGATGCCGCATTCTACAAGTGCAAGAACTGCGAGCCTCCTCTTGGATATTCGACAACGCCAAAATGCCCCAACTGCGGCGCAGAAAGCGAACTATCGCGAGTAGTAAGCTTCGTTGACAGCCCTGGTCACGAAAGCCTGATGGCAAACATGCTTTCCGGTGCGGCATTGATGGACGGAGCAATGCTTCTTGTTGCGGCAAACCAAAAAGTACCGCAGCCGCAAACAAAGGAGCACCTTCTGGCATTACAGATACTTGGTATACAGCAGATAGTAATAGTCCAAAACAAGGTGGATTTAATATCATACAAGGAGGCAACTGCAAACTATTCTGATATTGTCAAGTTTGTCAAGGGAACCAAGGCCGCAAAATCTCCAATCATTCCAATTTCAGCGCAGTCCCGCCTGAACATAGATGCCCTCATTGGAGCAATAGAGGATACAATACCGACGCCAAAAAGAATAGAGTCAAAAGAGCCGGTAATGCATGTCCTAAGATCGTTTGACGTTAACAAGCCTGGCACCAGAATCAAGGAAATCAAGGGTGGTGTCATAGGGGGAAGCCTCACACAGGGACTGTTCTCAGTCGGCGAGGAAGTTGAAATCAAACCAGGAATTGTAAATCCTAAAAAGAACAGCTACGAGCCAATCATAACTGAGATTGTTTCGCTTGGAACTGCGGCAGGAATAGTCGACTCGGTAAAGCCGGGCGGCCTAGTTGCAATAGGAACAAAACTGGACCCTTCCATGACGCGCAGTGATTCGCTAGTAGGCTCTGTAATAGGCAAGCCGGGAACCTTACCTGACAACTCGTCTGAGGCAAGGCTTGAGGTAAATCTGTTTGATTCTGCGGTTGGAACTGTAAATGACATCAAGGTAACACCAATACAGGCAGGGGAATCACTACGCCTTAACATTGGCACCGCACCAGTTCTTGCCAAGGTTAGCAAGGTAAAGGCAGAGAAAATCGAGGTCCAGTTCAAAAGACCGGTATGCCTCTTTGATAACAGCAACGTGGCAATCAGCAGAAAAATCGAAGACAGATGGAGACTCATTGGTGCAGGCACAGTTGGTTGAGGTAATATGCGATACCAGCTTTCTAATTCATCTAGCTAATAACAGAATAAAGAACCTATCATCAATTGATGCTGAGATAGGCAGCATTCAGTTTGTAGTGCCTGACACGGTACTTGCAGAGCTGGCCAAGCTTGCACAAAATCAGGAAAAAAAATCGGCCGCAGAAGCTACGCTCTCCTACATAAAGACATTCAAGACAGTCAAGCTTGGCGGAAGATTTGCGGATGCGGAATTTGTCTCATATATAAAAAAGCATGGTGGCATAGTGGCCACGATGGACAAGGAGCTCAAATCAAAATTAAAAAAATCTGGAGGCTCGGTGATCTCTATCTCAAATAACAAGATAGTCCTAGAGTAATTCTATGGTGCAAACGTCCCACATAGTGAAGTTTGCGCAATGATGTGATTTTGCATCGCTTCCTCAACTTGCTTTTTTGTAGCTCCACTTGGAAGAGATAACCTAGAATTCAGTGCGTATAATTTGAAGATGTATGTGTGCCTTTTGTCAGGTGGTGCAGGCCCGCCATATCCTATCTGGCCAAAGTCTGTCATCCCAAGTACTGCGCCACTTGGAACTGTAGATTCTGCTATATCTGCAGTGTTTGGATCGATGTTCCAGACTATCCAGTGAACCCATAATTTGCCTACTGCGCCCATTGCATCAGGATCGTCCATTATAAGAACAAGTGATTTTGTTCCTTCTGGAACGTCCCTTATCTTGAGGGGTGGACTGGCATTACCGTTTTTGTATCCGTATTTTTTTGGGATTTCTTTTCCATCCTCAAATGCAGGGCTTTGTAAAATCAAGTTATATGCACGAATGTATGCTCCCAAAGTTAAATTTTTCTGCCATGATTTGTATTCTGATGCAAGGCGCAAGCCCAAAAGAGTAATAAGCGCATATTCGAGGATAGAATCAATTGCTTTCTAACAAAACCCTATTCAAGATAGGAAATTTCGAGTTCTCACTACATCATCTGTTGATAATAGGCGTACTTTCTCTCTCATTTAGCATATCTGCCATGATAAGGTCGCAAGCAGCAGATTATGGATTCCAGCTAAACGAGTTTGATCCGTTCTTCAACTATAGGGCAACCAAATTCATCGTAGAGAACGGCCTTGCAGAATATTCTACATGGCATGATGACATGAGCTGGTATCCAGTAGGGAGAGATATCTCTGCTACTTCTCAAGTCATGTTGCACATCACAGCAGCCATCACTTATCAGATATTTGCAGGAGGCTCGGATCTGTATGGATTTACAATAGTTTTTCCGGTTGTATTTGGCTCGCTTACAGCTATAATCATATTTGCGCTGGTCAGAGTAATAGGTGGAACAACAGCGGGTCTCTTTGCGGCACTGCTCTACTCAGTATCCCTACCTGTAATTACAAGAGGCACGATTGGATGGTTCAAATCCGAACCATTAGGACTGTTTTATGGTCTTTTGGCATTGTATCTTTTTCTTAGCGGCCTCAAATCCACATCAAAGCGTATAGCTGCAGTAAAGCTAATTGGAGGAGGAATATTCCTTGGATTTTCTTTCTCCGCTTGGGGAGGCAGCGAGTTTCTTTTATTGCCAATAGGCATGTACATAATGACACTTCCATTTCTAAGAAAGGATGGCAAATTCCTCGCATGGGCGATGCCTCTTTTTCTGCTAGGTACAGTAATTGCAACTATGCCATTTGAAAGACCTGGACTGGATCTATTTACAAAGCCAAACGGACTCATACTTATAGGGTCCACCGCTTTTGTTGTGGCGTGTTCATTCATTCAAAAACTTAATCCGCAGAAACAAAATCGAAACTCTGCTTTACTTCTGATTGCCATAATTATTGCAGGAATTGCAATACTCTCATCCGGGGTTCTTAATATGCCAAGCTTCAGATATCTGAATGCTGTAAATCCGTTTTTAACAACAATTGATCCATTAGTTGACTCTGTGGCAGAACATGCTACCACATCAATATTCCAATCATTTTTGTTCCATTCAGTGATTATGATTTTTGGAGGAATTGGGTCTTGGCTTATCTTTAGGAATATTCTAAATGTAGATAATCAAAGACGAGACGTCCATGCATTTGCATTGATCTTTGGCTTACTGGGCGCCTACATAAGCTCTGCATTTGTAAGACTGGAGCTTTTTTCATCATTGGGTCTTATAATACTCAGTTCTGTAGGACTAGCAATACTTACAAAAGAAATGTTTAGACCGGAAAGACAGCAAAATAAAAAAATAATACGTGGCCATCCCAAAACACTCAAAATATCATATTCAGTGATAATCACGATCTTGCTTATTATGCCACTAATGATACCTGTTGGAACCAACTGGGTTAGCGGTGCAAAAGCTCCACCTACAATTCTAAATGGTGGAAGCAATTACAATGTTGCCACAACCGATTGGCTTGACGCAATGAATTGGATTAAAAATAATACTCCTAAAGATGCTGTGATTGCTGCTTGGTGGGACTATGGTTACTGGATTACCACGTTGGGGGAAAGAACATCTCTTGCCGACAATGCAACTTTGAGTACGGAGAGAATACAACAACTAGCAAGAATACTTTTAAGCTCACCTGATGAAGCTTGGAATCTTTTACAACAGATGGATGCAGATTACATTCTGATTTATGTTGCAGCCCAGCGCATAAACAACGAAGAGCCACCGCTTTTCCTTGTACAAGGGGGAGGCGATGAAAGTAAAAAACAGTGGTTTATGCGAATTGGAGGATACGATGAGACAAGATACCTATACAGTGACGGTCTTAGTGCTACGCCTGAATTCTGGAACGAAACATTGCTAGGCAGGCTAATACCGTTCACAACACTTGCATACGTTGACATTCCAAACCAAAGACAAGCTGATTCGTATCTCCCAGGTTTTACGCCAGTTTATTCTGATGATATAAAATTTCCAGAAGATTCAACAGGACCGTTCAAATTAGCATACATTTCAAGTAGCTTTTTACGAAGTAATTCTGGGCCCATCAATGGCGTTCTGATTTATGAAGTAAACAAGAATTACGTTCCAGATAATCATGTGCCTCCCACCACACAACAACAAGGCGAGCCTGAAAAAACATCTGAACTCAAAACACAGACTGCCACAATTTCAACGCCCCATGGCAATATAGTAATAGCGTTAAAGCCTGATGTGGCTCCAAACACAGTTGCAAACTTTGTAAAGCTTGCAAACTCGAACTTTTATGATGGAACACTATTCCATAGGATAATAGCCGATTTCATGATTCAGGGAGGAGATCCTAACACAAAGTCAGAACCGCCACAGACTTGGGGTACGGGAGGACCAGGATACTCTATAAATGCGGAGCTAAGTAACATAAAGCACACAAAGTACATAGTATCTATGGCGCGCGGCTCTGACATTAACAGCGCCGGATCTCAATTCTTCATAATGGTTGGCGACGCACCATGGCTTGATGGCAAGTACACAGTGTTCGGCGAAGTAATAGAAGGCAAAGATGTTGTGGACAAGATTGCGGCCCTTCAGACTAACCCCAAGGATCAGCCTATGGACACTGAAAGCGCAAGAATAATCTCAATACGAGTTAACTAGATTCCTTGAATTTGTCCATTATGCGATAACGTGCATATTTATCGTCAGGAGAATACTTTGCAGGGTGCACTGTAACTGTCTTGGCATTACATTTTTCACAGTCGTCCTTCAGAGTGTATCTTTTGCACTGGGGACACTTGCGCATCTGGAATTTCAAGGCTAACTCTCTCTAGTCTTCTTGGATTCTTCCCTTGTAAAGCTGAACGTTCCGTTGTTTTTCTCTATTGCTTTTTGTATTTTCTCCAGAATTGGCTTTAGTGTCCTTTCTGCAGTCTTAAAGTCCTGCCCCTTTACGCTCAGCCTGTATTTTGGGGCTCCAATATATGTGACGTTTATGGTGGACTCTTGTCCTGCAATGGCCTCCAGGATGGCGTTTTTGATGACCTCAATGCCGTTTGAGCGGTTGCATGTAATCTCGCAGATTCCCCTTATCTCAACTGACGGTGGTTTTATCTTAGAGCTTGCCTCCTCGATTGCAGATAACACCTTCTTTGGTAGCTTTAGCTCCTCGATTGCAGATATTCCTTTTGTGACTACATCCAAAAACATATCGTAAACGAAATTATATTTTGTAAATACTGCATCTTCGATTTTCTCTACTTCCTTATCAGAGATGCCAGCAGAATCCTTAACTGCCTGCATAAGCGTCTGGCCTTTCTCGATTCTCTTTACCTCTAGTAACTTTTTCTTTTGCTGCTCTTTTGAGACCTGTTTTAGTGACAGGTCTATCTCAGATCTGTTCGGGTTTACCTTCTTGACAAGAAGTACTTTTTTCTCTCCCTCTCTGACAAACTTGCTGACGGAGCGAACCCAGCCTGGCGCAATCTCAGATACATGCAAGAATCCCTGCAGTCCACCATATTCATCAAGGCTGACATATGCACCGTGATCTGTGAGCTTTGTTATCGTGGCTACTACGATCTCGCCGATTTCTGGTAATTCTTGGGCCTCTGTTGCCAACAAAACACTGGCTTTTAGGACATAATTTAATGCTACCCTGCAGGTTTCTGATTTGTACTCAATAGTCTATGCCTTTCTTTGCGCGGATTCCACGCTGGAATGGATGCTTTACTTCCCTCATCTCTGTGACCAGGTCTGCAGCATCTATGAGCTCATCTCGTGCGTGGTTGCCGGTCAGAACTAGGCTCAAATTCTTGGGTTTGTTTCTTATCAAATCCATGACATCATCTACTGAGACCAGTCCAAGATTGACTGCATAGTTTATCTCATCCAAGATCACAATGTCGTATTTTCCGCAGAGAATCTTTTCCTTGCTTATTCTGATTGCCTCCTTTGCGATTTTTTCATGATCCTCTTTTGGCGAGCTGTCATCCATAATACCAACAAAGCCCTTGCCTACTGCAGTAAGCTCAAACTCGGGTTCCAGTCTTTTTGATGAACTCATCTCGCCATAATGCCATGATCCCTTGATGAATTGGATCATGCATGTTCTCATACCGTGGCCAGTTGCCCTGAAGGCAACTCCAAGAGCCGCTGTGGTCTTGCCCTTTCCCTTTCCTGTGTATACTATTACAAGACCGTTATCGTCTCCCATACGTGGAATTTGCATCCCAAGAGTAAAAAGATTGGTATAGTTGATTCCTGTTTGCAAAATGTGGGAAAACTGAATGTTCCAAGACTTGTAGTGGGAGGAGCCACCAGTGGTGTAGGCAAAACCTCGATTACATGCTCGATTATACACGCATTAAGGAAAAGGGGATATTCTGTTCAGCCTTTCAAGGTTGGGCCAGACTATATTGACCCATCATATCTTTCAGCAGCCGCTGGTAATGCTGCAAGGAATCTTGATTCCTGGATAATGGGCGATGAAGCAGTGATGAGAAGCTTTGTGAAAAACTCCACATCGGATATCTCCATAATAGAGGGAGTCATGGGATATTATGACGGCTTTTCTGGGGCATCCGATTTTTCAAGCACACATCATGTCGCATCCATCCTGCAGGCTCCATCAATTCTGGTTCTTGATGCAAGTAGGACTGCGCGCTCCATTGCAGCAACCGCACTTGGTTATACAAAATTTCACAGAAATTCCAGAATTGCAGGGTTTATTCTCAACAAGATTGGCAGCAAAAAGCACGAGATGATGTGCCGCGAGGCGCTTGCCACGCTTAAAATTCCTATTCTTGGCTGTATACCAAAAAACCAGTCTCTTTCACTGGAATCAAGGCATCTGGGTCTGATTCCGGCAACGGAGCAGACCGAAATAAGACAAAAGATAAGCAAAATGTCGTGCGAGATCTCCAAATTCATAGATGTGGACAGCATCGCCTTGATTGCAAGCAAGGCACCAATGCTTGCATACCAAAAGGAAACCAAAGACAAAAAGCCACAGATAACTATCGCCGTGGCACTTGACAAATCGTTCAATTTCTACTATTACGACAACTTTGATGCACTAAAAAGACATGGAGCAAAAATAGAGTTTTTTAGCCCTATATCTGATGCCAGACCTCCGCCGTGTTCTGGGCTGTACATAGGGGGAGGCTTCCCAGAGGTACTGGGTCAGCCTCTGGCAAGAAACCAAATGATGAAAAAATCAATCAGGGAGCTTGCAGAGGACTCGATGCCCATATATGGTGAATGTGGAGGTTTGATGTACCTTACCAAATCAATTGACTATGAGAAGAAAAAGTTTCAGATGGTCGGACTGTTTGATGCACAGACAAGCATGGAAAAGAAGATGGTGCTCAACTATACCAGTGGAACTGCAATCTCGGACTGCGTTGTTGCAACAAAATCATCGCAATTCTTCGGCCATGAATTCCATTACTCTGAGCTAAAATCGATTCCAAAGGATGCTAAATTTGCTTACAAGATGACTATAGGGACTGGAATAAAAAACAAAAAAGATGGGCTAATCGAATACAACACGCTTGCATCATACATGCATCTTTACTTTGCTCGGAGCAGACATGCAAGCAACTTTGTCAAACACTGCATAAAATATTCAAGAAGATGATTCACGCACTATCTTGTAGAGTGCGTTAATTATTGCCGCAGCGCATGGGCTGCCTCCTTTCCTTCCCTTATTTGTAATGTATGGTATGTCAATTTTTTGAAGGTCTTCTTTTGACTCTGCGGCACACACAAATCCTACTGGGATGCCGACAACAAGCTTTGGTTTTGTAATTCCTTCTTTAATCATCTGGATGACTTCCAATAGTGCAGTAGGGGCATTTCCTATGACGACAATACCGTCATTCATCTCGTCGGCACGCATCCTCATGGCAGTCTGTGCGCGTGTCTTGTTGAGTTTTGTTGCCTCTTTTACTACCTGAGGGTTTGATATATCGCAAATTACATTGTTCTTATAGTCTGCCAAGTTCTGCTTGTTCAAAAGGCCAATTATTCCGTTGACGTCAACTATGATGTTTTTCCCCTCTCTTAGTGCACCAAGTCCGTTTTTTATTGCATCTTTGTGAAATATTATGCGGTTCTGTCTTGCAAAATCAAAATCTGCCGTTGAGTGGATTATGCGTCTGACTACTTGCCACTCAAAGCCAGAATAAGGATGATCTCCTATTTCTTGCTCTATTATCTCCATGCTCTGATCTTCTATTGACTGTCCCTTCCTAGTCTGCATCTTCGACCTCCCTTGCGCGCGTGATTATAAAATCAATCATCTTTTCGTCCGTGCCTATGTGCTCTGTGATTACGTATTTTTTAATCTGGGACTTTTCCAGTGCCGGACTGAGATCTCCATAGATATCGCGCTTTACGTGTGCGCCTTCGTGCAAAAAATAAAACACTATTGCAAGAGCTTCTGGTTTGTTCTTATCGCATTTTTCTATGCCTTGCGGAATAGTGGGCTCTTCGATCTCAAGGAAACAATAATCAACACTTTTGTATCTTGCACGCAGACTGTCGGCAACGTACTGTATTGAGATTCTTGCGTTCGGATCCTTGCTCCCGTGCCCTATTATCAGAACATCTATCTTGCTGTCTGGAAGATCAATTCCTCCCTTTTTTAGCGCCAATTGTATCTTGGATTCTACAATTTCCGTCATTGCCGGATGCATGCTCATAGGCTTTGTGAACGTCATTTTTACTGACGTTCCAGCTTGAAACTTTATTGCCTCATTTACTGCCATCTTTACCTTCTTGCCAGGATACAGAAAATATGGAACTATAGTAAGTGAGTCTATGTCAGCCTTGAGGCATTTTTGGATCCCGTCTTTGATGAACGGCGGGACTACCTCCAAAAAACAATAGTCTGCAAACGCATAGTTGCCCCTTTCCATTACCTTGCTGCATATTGTGGAAAGCTCTGTCTTTACCTCGTCTTCCTTGCTTCCCCTGTCTATTATCAGCAATCCGCGCTTCATTTTCTGATTCGTGCCACCGCTATTGTAAGATCTGGAGGAAATTTCTGTTTTTCAACTATGAGCTCGCCTTGTGAGGCTTTGAGTGCAGCAGCCTCTGAAACACTCGGAGTACCCTCATATGCCTGAACCATCTGGGACGGATTTGGTATGCTTATCTTGGCAAGCTCGTCTCTGTCAAAGTAAACAACTGGAACATCAAGCTCGACTGCGGCCTCTCTTAATCCAACTACTTCCTGGGGTTTTTTTAACGAAGAAAGGCATGCAAGTGACTTGAGGCTTATATTGTGCTGCCCAAAACATACGCGCAGGCATTCTAGTATCTTTTCTTTTGTAGTATTTGTGTGCAAGCCGATTCCGGCAACCAGCGTTTTTGGTCTGTATACTACAGCATCTGCAAGTACATTTCCATCTAGAATCTTGTCTGATATGAGCAAAAATCCCTTGCATCCTGAATTGCCAAGACTTGCAAAATCATCATACATGATGACATTCTTTGGTATCTGGCCATTCCACCAGTTTCTCTCTCCGCAATCCTGATAGATTCCAATTTTTTCCTCATTTACCATAAATGCGCTTATTCTAGTAACATTGGAATCATCATCTATTTTCCAGCCGAATTCTCTGCCTATCAAATCCACGGCAATTGTCTTGTTAACATCTGCTGCAGTAGTGATTACTGGCGTGGCTCCAAGCTTGTCTGCGATCTGTTGGGCAAGCTCATTTGCCCCTCCAAGGTGTCCTGAAAGGGCAGAAATGACAAAACTTGCCTTATCATCAATTACGATCACTGCAGGATCCGTTCTCTTGTCTTTTAGTAGCGGTGCGACAAGTCTTATCACTGCACCAAGAGAGAAAATGCACACGATGGCATCATACTTTGAGAACAACTCGATGATCTTTGCCCCCGTCTGTACATCATACCATGTCGCATCTGTTGTGTCTCTGAATTTAGATGGTGCAAATATCTCCCAGTCTGGAAAATGTTGTCTTATGGAGGATGCAATTTTTATGCCATTTTTAGTGATTGCAAGAATGGCCGCCTTTTCCATGTATACTGCGCCTTGTTCTCAAATATTATACATTACTGGGGGTATCTGGCTAGTGCCACACCATCAAAGTCAAACAAGATCACCTCAAGCTCAACCGAATTGTCAGAATGAGCCCTCATATGCCTATAGACTTCAGAGCAGATGGCAGAAAAAAATCCCTCAACTTTGTCCTCCATGATTATTTCCTGAACATGCCTTGCCGTGTTCGCAGCCCTTATCTTCTGTATGGTCTGCTCGCTAGCTCCGCATTTTCGTGCTAGCATTGAGAGAAATTCCATGTCTACCTTGGAGCCCTTTACATGAGTCTGCTTGACTCCTGTAGCGATCTTTGCCAGCTTGCCGACAAAACCTGCCACATATGCCTTTTTGATTCCTTTTTTTGCACACTGCTGTATGGTGTATCCTGCAAAATCGCCCATCTGAACAAAGCAGTGGTCTGGCAGCTCTATAATCTTCTTTGAGAACTCTTCGCTTCTTCCACCCGTGGTGAGAACTACCGTATCTCCATTCATTGCCAATGTGACATCAAGACTCTGCCTGATTGCGGCCGCAAACGACGCAGTTGAATACGGGATTACTATTCCAGTAGTTCCAAGTATGGATATTCCACCCAGTATGCCAAGTCTTGGATTGTCCGTTTTTTGTGCCAGTTCCTTGCCATTTGGGACTGTGATTATAACTTTGATTCCATTTGTCTGAAGAATCTTCTTTCCTGTTTCAATGAGATTCTCTATGATCATCTTTTTTGGAGTCGGGTTTATGGCTGCGGTACCTATTTCCAGTCCGAGCCCAGGCTTGGTAACTCTTCCAACACCCTCACCCCCGTCGATCTCTATCTGATTTTTCTTATCTGTTATGTAAACTTCGGAGATGATCTCCGCGCCATGGGTCACATCAGGGTCATCACCTCCGTCCTTTATTACAGAACATCTTGCAGATTTCATGTCAAATTCGCATTTTGATATGTTAAGTGTCAGTCTATTTCCTTTTGGGAGTAAGATTTCTGCGGCATCGATTTTTTTTTGATTGATTATTGCAAGCACACCTGCCTTGGCAGCAGCGGTGGCGCACGAGCCCGTGGTAAACCCTGTTCGAAGTTTATGCCGCGGCTTTTCTACCTCGCTCACGATACTGAGTTACGTATTTTGTGTAATAACCTTATCAGTTATTTGAGAATCTCTGATATGATTATCCACAATGCTATTGCGCCCAAGCCGCCGTAAAGCAGCATGTGGGTAGTCTTGTGCGATACAGGTCTTTCCGGACGATCTTCGTATTGGTCGACATTTACTCCGAAATTCCGCCTCAGCTCCTCACGGTAGGCGCCGTAGCCTACCTTTACCTCCTTTGCAGTCTCTTTATCATAATACTTCCAAAATTGAGCGTGCGCAACCTCGGCGTCTTTGTGTTTGGTGTTTTCCTTTTTTTGCTCTATTCTGAGTGTCTGGTATGCCTCTGTTATCTCTCTGAACTTTCTGTCTGCGTCTCTGTCCCTGTTTCTATCTGGATGGTATTTGAGGGATAGCTGCCTGTATGCCTGCTTTATCTCCTTGAAGGTGGCGTCTTTTTCCAGTCCAAGAACGCCGTAACAATGAGCGGAATTCACAGCGCAGATTTGTATTTAATACATTTAAAATTATATCTTTACATTCAAACAAAGTGGAACAAATCAGAATAGCAGTAAGCGGCTCAAACGGATTTGTGGGAAGAAACCTTCGCAGATTTCTATCTGAGAAGAAAATTCCGGTAACCACTCTGGCACGAAAGAAACACAAACAGTTCCGTCTGGAAAAAAGAATAGTTTTTTCCAACCTTGTGGAAAAAAACCTTGCAGGCAAACTAAAAGGATGTACAGCCCTAATACATCTGATAGGAACAGGCGTGCAGACAGCAAGCTCAGATTATGATCTTGTGAACGTCGATATTACAAACAATATGATATCTCTTTGCAAAAAATCCAAAATAAAAAAGATTGTTTACATAAGCGGGTTGGGAGTTCACCCAAGCACTACATTTGGATATTTTATCTCAAAGTTTAGGGCAGAGCGGCAAATCATCAGATCCGGACTTGATTACACCATACTCAGGGCATCCTATATTGTCGGAAAGGATGATCCGCTCACTAAAAATCTAGCAAGGCAGGCAAGTCATGGCGCAATAATAATTCCTGGTACTGGCTCGTACAGGCTGCAACCAATATCGGTAGTTGATGTGTCAAAAATCATACTGGAATGCGTCATCAACAAAAAACTCTCAAACAAAATAGTGGATCTTGTCGGGCCAAAGACAGTCACCTTCGCAAGCTTTGCAAACAGATTTGCAAAAAATAAGGGTGTGAAAGTAAAAAAAATCAGTCTGGAAAAGGCGTATTACGATGCACTAAACAGACCCTCTGCTGCCGCCTACGGGCTTGATGACCTTAACATACTTGTCGGTGACTATACCGGCAACTATGAAAAGCTAGAAAGGCTGTGCGGATTTAAGATACACGCGCCGGTTCTATAGCCCTGCTGCCTTTCTGAGAATATCCGCCTTGTCAGTTTTTTCCCAAGGAAATGAAACATCTGTCCTTCCAAAATGCCCAAACGCTGCGGTGTCCTTGTAGATGGGTCTTTTCAGGTCAAGTTGGGATATTATGGCAGCTGGTCTCATATCAAAATGCTTTCTTACTAGATTCTCAATGTCTTCTTCTGGAATCTTTGATGTTCCAAACGTGTTTACCATAAGGGATACCGGATCTGCCACACCTATTGCGTATGCTACTTGGACCTCACACTTTTCTGCTAGTCCTCCTGCCACGATATTTTTTGCAATATACCTGCACATGTAGCATGCAGATCTGTCTACCTTTGAAGGGTCTTTTCCTGAAAATGCTCCCCCGCCATGTCTGCCTGCCCCGCCATAAGTGTCCACTATGATTTTCCTTCCTGTAAGCCCCGAGTCACCAGGGGGTCCGCCTATGACGAACCTGCCTGTGGGGTTTACGTGAATTTTGATATTATCATTCCACCATTTTCCACACACTGGCTTTATTACCTTCTCAATTATCTGGCTGCGTATCTGGGAATTCTCAATATCCGGAGAATGCTGGGTTGAAATTACTATGGTCTCAATTTTCTTTGGTTTTCCATCCTCATACTCTACTGTAACTTGGGATTTGCCATCTGGCCTGACCCACGGCAGCTCCTTGCTTTTTCTTGCCTCTGATAATCGTCTTGTAAGCTTGTGAGCTATGAGTATAGGCAGCGGCATGAGCTCGTCTGTCTCGTTAACTGCATATCCGAACATCAGACCCTGGTCGCCTGCACCCTGATCCTTGTTCTGAGTAGCCGTGACTCCCTGAGATATGTCCGGACTTTGCGCATGTATTGAAACCAGAACACTGCACGAATCAGCATCAAATCCGTATTCTGGCCTGTCGTAGCCGATCTCCTTGATAGTCTTTCTTACCACATCCTGTATGTCGAATTTTGCTTTTGTTGTCACTTCGCCTGCCACAACCACAATTCCCGTGGTGGTCATTGTCTCTACTGCAACGCGAGAATCTGGATCCTGCCTTAGAAATTCATCAAGTAAGGCATCGGAAATCTTATCGCAGATCTTATCGGGATGGCCTTCTGTTACCGATTCCGAAGTGAAAAGAAAACTCCTACCCATGGAAATAAACGCCTACAGTTCGTTTTCGAGTCTGATGAATAGTACGTTATTTCCTCTAACTATGACCCTGCCGTAATTTGCAATAATTTTACCGTCATGAAGCTCTTCTGCATCGGTCATGATCAAATTCATGTAAGAATCGACATTATCCATTTTGCCTTTGTACTCTACTTCATTCTTTAGTCTAACCGTGACTTTCTTTTTCGTATTCTTTTGCAATGTTGTCAATGGTTTTTTTACGCTTGTTTGTGACAATGGATGTTCTCTTGTCATGCTAGCTTGGTAACCAGAATAAAAGCTTTGCCTATTGTGAAAATAGGGGCAGATCTGTTTATTTTTTCAACCTCTCTGAGATGATCCAAGAATGATTAGAACCGGAATTAAAAAACTGGATGATATTTTGGGGGGAGGGATAAGAAACGGTCTTATCACTGATATTTTCGGAGCAGGTGGAACCGGAAAGACACAGCTTGTGCTACAGATAGTTGCAGAATCACTAGCCGAAGGAGGAAAGATATTCTACATTGATACGACAGGGGATTTCAGACCGGAGCGTCTAGTGGAGCTCTTGGCGGCAAGAAATTTAGAGCAGTCATACCTTGATAGGATAACTGTAGCGAGGCCGACTAACACCAGAGAGCAGATGGACGCCGTATCTGAAATATACTCAAGTAATTTCTCGCTTGTAGTTATAGATAACATAACTGACCTATTCTCATTTGAATATTCCAAGGAAGAGCAAATACTGGAAAAAACTACACAGTTTGCCAAGCACATGAGAGAGCTTACAAGAGCTGCCATGACAAAAAAAATTCCGATAATAACAGTGAACATGGTAAGAAAGATTGATCAGGCCGAAAAGGAAAATATGGATTCTGTAATCAGCATCTTCACGCACGTAAAGATAAAGCTCTCAAAAAAAGACTCTACATATGAGGGGGTGGTAACCTCAAACTCGTCAAAGCGACAATTCTCTTACAAAATAGTAAAGGAAGGCTTGGTGGAAGCAACTTAAGCTATTTAACTTAGCCAGCAATCATACTGGACATGGCAGGAATATTCGACTCCATACCAATCATAACTGTAGTTTTGTTTGCAATAGGAGTCATTGGAATAATGGTCTATGAGCGAGCCAAATCACGAAAAGACGCACAACAGACAACTTGATTCAATAATTGCCAAATTTTCCTCCCTTGGTTTTACACAGCTAACAGAGATTCAAAAAAGGGCAATTCCTCAAATCATACAAAAGAAAGATTCGCTGATAATTGCACCAACCGGTTCTGGAAAAACTGAATGCTCTGTAATTCCTGCATTCGCATCCGTTTCCCCAACAAGAAAAGCCGGTAGAATAAAGGCTCTTTATGTGACGCCGTTAAGGGCGCTTAATCGAGATGTATTCCAGAGAGTGATCAAGTATGCCGAGGCCGAAGGTCTTACCATCGAGATACGACACGGTGATACCTCGCAGTACGCAAGAAAAAAGATAACAGAAAATCCACCCGATGTGCTTATCACCACACCGGAAACACTTGTCATACTCTTAACGCAGCAAAAAATGCTAGAGGCGCTATCGGAGCTTGAATGGATAATAATCGATGAAATACACGATCTGCTCTCAAATGAGAGAGGAGCTCAACTGTCCGTGAGCCTTGAGCGTCTCCAGCTTAATACAAAACTTCCCATGACGCGAATAGGACTTTCCGCAACTGTGGGCAATCCAAGCGATGCAGCAAAATTCCTTGTGGGCACAAAACGGAAATGCCAGATAATCCGTGACAACACAATAAGAAAGTATGATGTTCAAATCAAGCACATAAACGGGACAATAAACGAGGTTGCTGACTTTATAATAGATTATCTTGTCAAGCTAAATCTTGACTCGCCTGTACTCTTGTTTACAAACACTAGGGGGGAGGCAGAGTTCCTTGCTTCCATCTTGCGTGAAAAATCGCCAATATCTGTAGAGTTGCACCACGGCTCACTATCACAACAGGTGCGCGAAGAGACGGAGCAAAACCTCAAGTCTGGCAAGTCAAGACTCGTAGTGTGCACGTCATCGCTTGAGCTAGGCCTTGACATAGGATCAGTTGAGCTTGTAATGCACTATGGATCGCCGCGCCAAGTCTCAAAATTCATGCAAAGAATAGGAAGAAGCAAACATAACAAACACTCATCTGCAAAAGGGCTGATCATCACAAACAATGTAGATGATGAGCTTGAGACCACTGCCATACTGGAAAGAATCAGGCAGGGATCAATTGAGGAGCAGAAGATTCACGACGGCTCACTTGATGTTCTGGCGCACCACCTAGTAGGAATTGTAATGCAGATGGGGGAAGTCACAGTTGATTTTGCACTTGATATTATAAAAAACTCTTACATGTTTCGCAACATCACGCTTGAGGATCTGGCAGATGTTCTGGATCTTCTTGATTCCAACTTTCTTGTTTCCTTTGATAGGGAAAAGATGTCTTTTAGAAAGTCCTCCAAGTGCTACAGATATTACTTTGAGAATCTCTCAACCATTCCGGACATACTAAAATTCAAAGTCTTTGATACGATTACAAAAAAGATAATCGGTAGCCTAGACCAGAGATTTGTTGGAGATCATGGCGAGCCCGGGAACATCTTTGTACTTAGGGGAATGCAGTGGAAAATAATAAACGTGGATGAATCAGCGCAGAAGGTAAACGTGGAGCCTATACGTGCAGGCGGCACCACTGTTCCATACTGGGAAGGCGAGAACATACCAGTCGACTATAAAACTGCCTCAAAAGTCGGCCACTTTAGAACCAAGATCAAATCGGGCACACTCAATCTGCCCGATAACGTGATTGTGCAGCTTGACATGCCTATAATCCCTGATGAAAAAAACATTGTTGCCGAATCGCAAAAAGGCCAGGGCATCATAGTATTGCACGCGTGCTTTGGAACAAAAATCAATGCCACACTTGCGCTGGTACTATCATCTATGCTATCATCTAACACGGGATTTCAGGTCGAATCAAGATCCGATGCATACAGAATAGTAATATCATCAAAGGGGCGTGTAACTGAAAACCAGGTAAGACAAATACTGGCCGACAATTACAATCTGTACGAGATTGTATCGGCTTCTCTTAACGGAACACACAATGTAAGCTGGAGAACATGGAATGTAGCAAAAAAGTTCGGAGTCGTCGGCCGCGGCGCAGTGTATGAAAAAAAATCCGCGAGATTTCTCTTTGATAGATACGCAAAGACACCCCTTGTAAGAGAAGCACTCAGGGAACTATTTCACGACAAATATGATATTGAGGCAACCAAAAAAACTCTTGATGATATAAGGGCCGGCCAGATAAGAATACACTGGCTTGATGTATCAAAATTCTCAAAGCTTGCCGAGCCCATACTGGACCACACTGCAAAATATTATTCATCACCTACAAACATCGACAAGGGACTGCTTGATCTTGTAAAGAATAGGCTGTTTAAAACAACCCACAGACTCGTGTGTGCAAGGTGCGGCAGATGGGAAAAAGTGATACACACAGGCGAGATCGAGCGGATTCCGGTATGCCCGTATTGCAAGGCAAGACAAATCACAAGCACATATTACTCTGATTATGAACTTGCCAAGATAATTCAAAAAAAGGCTGCAGGAAAAAAGATCACCGCAGAAGAAAACCATAGGTTTTCAAGGGCTTGGAAGGTTGCTTCACTTTTGGCAAACTTTGGCAAGACGGCCCTTGTTGTGCTCTCAGGGTATGGCGTGGGTGCGGACACGGCATCGAGGATACTTAAGAACATGGTGGACGAGGAGAATCTTTACAGGCAGATATACGAAGCAGAAAGGCTCTATGTTACTACTAGGGGATTCTGGGACTAGTTCTTTTTCTGTATGGAGGAAAACTGCGTAAGAGAGAGCTCTGTTCTGCCTTCAAGCCCTGGCTTTCCAATCACACCTGATATTGCAACTATCTCTCCAATGGAGCATCCATCAAGAAGTCTTGCCTGGTTTCTCCACCCCTTTACCCATATCTGGGCAGTGTCATCTTCAATGTACATCTCAGAGAGGGTTATTGTCTCACCTGACTTTGTCTGGATGTTGCGCCTTTCTGGGGGTTTGAGTATAATTGCCTCCACACAATAATAATTATTGTCTGGTCTGACATCTGCAATCTTTGTCCTAAGCTCTGATGGCTGCGGAATGTTTTCTGCATCCACTTTTCTTACAAAAGAGTCAGAGTCGATTGTAATGTTGCTACCGTACAGTTTTGATGGCATGCACTCTACGATCTCACCTGGAGAAAATGACGAGGTGATGTTTGCAGTATCTACTATATTCAAGAGTCGTCTTTCCTTGTCAACTCCAAGAATAATTCTCTGGCCGCTCTCATTTTTCAGTGATGATATGATTCGAAATACAACCGGTTCAATCTGCTGACTGGAGTCTATCTCTATTATGGTGGACTCGCTTCCATGGATTTCAAGCTCTTGCTGATTCATTCGAGTCTTGACTCCAAGCAATCTTACCTTGGCCGACGGGGGGATTACTTTAGGAATGTCAGATTCGATCTTGTTCCACAGGACGACTCTAGTTGATCGCCCGTCCTTTCCTTTCAGCCTCATGCGCAGTGCGCTTCCTTGGTTGCCACGCATGTTTGTGAACTGCGAGTAAGATATACTGCCGTCAATAATTCCGGAAACGATGAGATTTTTCTCCCCGTCCCTGACATCGCTTACATCCCTTGTGAGCGATTCTAGCGAGGGAATGGCGCTTTCCTCCATGGTGCGCTCTATGGAAGAACCAGAGCCAACATTGACTGTCGGCTCTCCATTAAGATCGGATTTCACATACGCCTTGATTATCTTTATGAGATCGCCCGGCTTGATGTCTGCCAGCTCTGGAAGGTTGGCCTTCTCATCCCACAGCTTTACCGTGACAGACGAATCATTATCATATACGGTCATGTTTCGCAACATGAACTGAGAGCCGTCCTTTCTTGAGAATTGTTTTTTTGGTGAGACGTTAAGAACTCTAGTCTGTAAGGTGACCTCTTTGGCACCTGAGTAAAGATCCTTTATTCCGATTTCTGTCTTTACGGGCTCTGAGATGACAAGACCCAGATCTGATGCAACCAGAAATAATGCGCCCTGATCGGTAAGGTAGCCGGCCCCTATCTTTTCCTTTTTCTGGGCGATCAGTTTTTCCACGTCGGATCTGGATAGCTCGGGCCTTTGCTCGAGTAATTTTGAGAGAAGCGAGTCAAATTCGGACAAGTTAAGATCTGGTAATGGTGCGTACTAAAAAAATCTTCAGTTGATCGTCTAAATTAGAGGAATAAACTATCCAAACCATGTCTGTAATTGCAAGATCACTGGCAAAGTCATATGACGGCGTGATCGCAGTGGATGGAATAGATCTTGACGTCCGATCCGGGAGCGTTTTTGGGTTTTTGGGTCCAAACGGCGCTGGCAAATCAACTACGATCAAGCTGCTCACAACATTGGTTCCTCCCACAAGCGGTAACATCGAGATTCTTGGGATAAATGCAGTCAAGCATCCGCTTGAAGTGCGCAAAAGAATCGGTGTTGTGCTGCAGCAGCCAAGCTACGAGCCAAACCTTTCTGTGGAAAAATCACTTGAAAAATATGGTATGATGTGGAATGTAGAAAGAAAAACACGCATTGACAGGACAGAAGAGCTAATAGATGTATTTGACCTAGGAGAGATACGAAAGCGCAAAAACGAGGATCTTTCAATAGGGCAAAGGCGCAGAGTCCAGGTAGCGCGCGAATTTATGCATGATATGGATTTGTTATTCTTGGATGAGCCCACAGTCGGACTTGATCCTAGCGCAAGAAGGAGACTGCTTGATTTTTTAAAAAACAAGGCAAAGACAGGACTGACGATATTTTACACTACACACGTGCTTACCGAGGCAGAATATCTATGCGATGAGATTGCCGTTTTAAACAGGGGCAGGATACTGGCTGTCGATACTCCAGAGCAACTAAAGAACACATTCGGGCAGCAGAAAACCATCAAAATACGCCTCTCTGAGAGGCACCATGAGCTGGCAGACCTCGTACATGGCATACCTGACTGCACTATCCGCTTTGACACGGGAACTGATATAATAATCCAATCCTCAAAGTCAGAGCTGGTACTATCGCAGATCTTGCAAATACTAATTGAGAACAACATTACAGTTGAAGATCTTTCCGCAATGCCGACTACGCTTGAAGAGATATTCCTAAAGATGGTAGATACACATGCATCCGACTCTTAGGCTAGTAAACAGGAACTTGACGATCTCGCTCAACCCTGGATTTCTTGTTTGGCAGGTGTTATTTCCCATTGTCTACATTTTCGTTGCCGGATTCGCATATACAGCACTGATAGACTCTGTATCGTTTGGCGGTGTTGTGCTAGACTATCCTGCATTTATCGCATCTGGCATGATAGGATTTAACATAATGAACAGCACGCTGGTATCTGGCATAATAATCTGGAACGACAGGCGACATGGCATGTTCGAGCAGATTCTGGTGGGGCCATTTACGCGCCGCAACTATATTCTGAGCAACGTGTATACGATAGGAATTGTCGGGCTTATCAGCGCAGCTCTTATCACTGCAATCGGGTTCCCACTATTTTTCACATCAGCCCAGTTCAACCTTCTTACAATACCGTTTCTGGTGTTTGCATCAATAGTTGGCTCGATACTGTTTGGCTCGATAGCATCGATAATCTCAACACGCCTTAGATCAAGCGAGGGATTCAACGTGATAATTAACACAGTATTCCTTTTCTTTGCGTTTGTCAGTACTGCATTTTATCCTGCTGAAGGTGCGCCAGAGCCGCTTGCGACCGGATTTTATCTTAATCCACTCACATATCTTGTTGATATAATACGCGCCGGAATATTTGGCCACTTTACGGAATTTGTCATGATGGAAATGGCAGTACTTGTTAGCGCCGCCGCAATTTTATTCATAGTTGCAATCAAGCTGTTGACCAGACTAGATTTGTAAGAACAAGTAGCCCGGCCCAGATTCGAACTGGGGTCAAGGGCTCCAAAGGCCCCTATGCTTGACCTCTACACTACCGGGCTTCCCGTTATCCACCTTCAAAAACTCCTATTATTGATATTTTCTATGGCGTGCGCGAACAGTTACTTTGATTTGATTATGCCGTTGAGCTTCTCTATAGGATCTTCCATGGACATTAGAGTGTTTTTTGCGCGTGCTCGCACTGTATCCTTATCTGAATGCAAAAGTCTTGCCACCAAATTTGTGATCTTGGCTGGGTCTGGCTGCAGATGCACAAGTTTTTTTCTGACAAGGTAGTTTAGCACCAGATTTGGTACTGCATTGTATGATATTGTATGTATCCCAAACAGCGCGGCCTCTGCAGTCATGGTGCCGCCAGAGCCTACGAAAACGTCGGTGTTCTGCAAAAGATCGCTTCCTATAGTTACTTTATCTAAAATCTTTATCTTACTTCCAAACTCTCTTTTTAGAACGCTGACTTGCTGTTTATATCTTGGAAGCACAACCACATCTTCATCTGTAAACTCGTTTGCAATTCTGTTTATGATATCAGATATTTTTTTGTAATCTGATTTTGCATACGCTGCCTGCTCCTCTTCTATTCTTATCAGAATGGCTTTCTTGCGCTTGCCACGATATCTGCTCTTCTTGGCGTTTCTTACAATGACGGCAGCATCGATTGCCTTGTACGGGATTATGTCCTTTTTGGCAATGCCAAATCTGACAAACTCTTCTTTTGGGATTATCCATGGTATGAGCAGTTTTTGCACAAGCGGCACAGATAGGCGCATTACGGCTTCGGCATGCGGAGAATCACAGAATGCAACATGCCTGATTCCAAGCCCGTAGGATATTCTTGATGCCTCAGGTGAGCAAAAGCTGATTGTTAGGTCGGGCCCAAAGCGCTGTATCCTTTCTGCAAGAGTGATCATGCGATTTAGACTGGCAGTAAGCTTTGTTGCCTTGTCTGCGCCGCCATGCCTTCCGACAAATTCCATTTTCATTCCCTTCAATCTTGCAAGTGCTACCACTTCGCGATAGTTTCTTGATGTGCAAAGAATCCTGTTGTTTTTCTGCAATCGTTTGATCATTGGTTCAAAAAACAAGACTTGTTTTGGTGTAAGAATGTCAAACCAGATCCTCAAGATAGGTGCACTGTGATACAATGATACAATAAGTTTTTCTTAGTCCTTATACTTAGCACCAATGAATTGGCATCAGATAGGGTTGTTGTTTATGGGTTGAGCACGGAAGGATATGCAATTGCCTGTCAGATGGCAATAAAAGGCAGCAACGTGTTCATAATCGACGAATCGTCGCAATCTGCAATATCTTTGAAGGCAGAGATCGCCAAGACGTATCCAAACGTCTCATCGCTAAAGGAGGATGAGCCGCTTCTGGCAATGGAGCCAATCGATGTGGCAATATCAAAATCGCAGTACCTGTTTTTTGCGCCACGCATAAGAAAGATTGGCCAGGAGACAAAGACGGAGGTACACTCTAAATTCAAAGATGCTACATCCTCATTGAAAAAAGGCAGTTCCGTGATTTACACACTTCCGACTGGAATCGGCGGAAATTCTGAGAACATCTCGCTTTTGGAGCACGTCACAGGACACGAGGTGGGAAAATCTATCAATTACTATTACTATCCTCTTGGAGGCGGAAACCAGCCACCAAAAGTTGTAGGCTCTTACAACGGCAAACAGGATGCCACACTTGCAAGCCTGCTGTCTACAGGAAAAAAAGAAATTTCATTTGTGGGGATCCCTTCTGCAGAACACTTTCATGCAATAAACGTGCTTTCCAGATTCTCCTCGCTTTGCAGCATAGTAGAAGTATGCAAGTTTGCCCAAGACGAAAACTCAAAGACCGACCTGCAGTCAGACGAGTTCCAAAACATATTCTTAGATGATATGGTAAACGGTCTGTACGATCTCCGCTCCCTTGGAACATCATTTGAAGGAGCCAACACGCTGATGTACATTATCAACGGAAGTCTGAAAGGAATTGACGGATACATAAAAAGACTTATCGACGAGATTAGGGCAACTCTGAAAAAAAACGATCTGAAGGCAAGCAGAACAAAGATTGCACTTTCATGGTCGCTTGACCAACACGAAATGCGTGGCGATAAAATCGAGATGCTGCAGAATCTGATAGTAAAATTGCGTGACTATATCGGTGACGTAGAAGCATACGGGGATCCGAATCTGGATCTGTTCCATAACGACAAAACTACCATACTTGTAATTTGCTCAAAATACGATTATGAGAATCTCAGAAAAAAGCAGGACAATGACCTCATAGTGATCAAGGCTAACCCCCTTTGCGAAATCTCGCACAAAGAATAAAACTAGAACTCTAAAAATTAATCTTGATTTGGAAGAGCCTGAGATAAAAAAAGAAGTGCCGGTTGAAGGGGGGGATGAACCGCCGACTTCGCAGGACGATGATATTCAACTGAATCAGAAAATAAGCGAGCTGGAACAGCAGCTTGCTACATGTCAGGACAAACTAAAGAGATCACTTGCTGATTTTCAGAACTTGGAAAAAAAGACCCGAGCTGACATAGAGAGCGGTATAAACGCCAAGCTCGATAAATTCTTGCTCAGCTTTTTGACCATCTACGATGATCTGGTACGTGCAAAAGAAATACTCAAGAAAGAAAACCCGAACGCTCAGGGACTTGATTCAATTCTCAAGAATACCGAGTCGCTGCTTGCAGAATATGAGGTGTTCCCGATCGACGCGCTGGGCGAAATATTTGATCCAAACTTGCATGAGGCAATAGCGGTAATTGAGGATGCCAATCTTGATGAGAACACAATAACAAAGGAAATCAGGAAAGGATATATTTCTCATAAAAAGACTTTAAGACCGACATTAGTGGAAATATCAAAAAAACCACAATCAAAATAATCTAAGTGATAAAAAATGGCAAAAATAATAGGAATTGATCTGGGAACAAGCAACTCTGCTGCGGCAGTGATGATGGGCGGCAAGCCTGCGCTCATCCCGGCAGCCGAGGGTACATCAATTGGCGGGAAGGCATTTCCATCAGTTGTAGCTTTCACAAAAGACGGCCAGCTGCTAGTAGGTGAGCCGGCAAGAAGGCAGGCTGTGACCAATCCAGATAACACCATAGTGGCAGCTAAAAGAAAGATGGGAACTGATTATACTTACAAAATCCAGGGCAAAGAGTACAAGCCGCAACAGATCTCAGCATTCATACTTCAAAAAATCAAAAAGGATGCAGAGGCGTTTCTTGGTGAAAAGGTGGACAAGGCAGTAATCACAGTACCTGCATACTTTGATGACAACCAAAGGCAGGCAACAAAAGATGCCGGAACAATTGCTGGCCTTGACGTGGTAAGAATAATCAACGAACCGACTGCAGCCTCACTTGCATTTGGCCTTGACAAGGCAGGTCAAGACATGAAAATTCTGGTGTTCGATCTTGGTGGTGGAACACTTGATGTCACAATAATGGAGATGGGAGGAGGAGTATTTGAGGTTCTCAGCACTTCTGGCGATACCCAGCTTGGTGGCACAGACATGGACAAAACTCTCATTGACTATGTCGTCAACGAATTCAGAAAGACCACGGGAATTGATCTTACCAAAGACAGCACTGCCATGACAAGAGTTAGGGAGGCAGCAGAGAAGGCAAAGATAGAGCTTTCAACTGTCATGGAAACTGATATCAACCTTCCATTCATATCATATGATCCTTCTTCGGGGCCAAAGAATCTTGAGATAAAGCTCACCCGTGCAAAGTTTGAAGAGCTAATACGACCGATAGTTGAAAGATGCAGAACATCAATTGACAACGCCCTACGAGATGCAAAACTTTCCGCATCCGATGTCTCAAAAATAGTTCTGGTGGGAGGCCCAACCAGAATCCCGCTTGTCAAAAAATTTGTCGGTGATGTAATTGGCAAGAATCCGGAATCCGGCGTAGACCCAATGGAAGCAGTTGCAATGGGAGCTGCAATCCAGGCCGGAATAATTGCTGGCGATGTGACAAGCGATATCGTATTACTTGATGTTACACCGCTTACTCTCGGCGTTGAGACGCTCGGGGGTCTGCGTGAGCCGATAATTGAGAGAAATACTACAATTCCGACATCGAAAACCAAGGTGTTCACTACTGCGGCAGATAACCAGACTGCGGTTACCATACATGTGGTGCAGGGCGAGAGGCCCATGGCAGCTGATAACGTATCACTTGGAAGCTTTAACCTTACTGGCATACCGCCAGCGCCAAGGGGCGTGCCACAAATCGAGGTAAAATTTGACATCGATGCAAACGGCATCCTGAACGTAACTGCAAAGGATCTTGGAACCAAAAAAGAGGCCAAGATCACAATACAGGCAGGCTCCAAGCTATCAAAGGATGAGATTGAGAAGCTCAGGCAGGATGCAGAAAAGTTTGCAGAGGAGGACAAGAAGAAAAAAGAGGCAGTAGATCTGAGAAACGAAGCAGAAAGCTTTGTCTACACTGCAGAAAAACTGATCACACAAGACCTCAAGGACAAGGTAACACAGGAACAAGGCATCAAGATATCAGAGGCGATCAAGGAAGTAAAAGAAGTGCTTGACAAAGAGCCAGATGTGCTAAAACAAAAACTGGATGCGCTCAAGACTCTGGTCAACCAGATTACAACTGAGCTTTACAAGAATATGCCGCCGCCAAACCAGGAGCAGCCTCAGGGCGGCCCAGAACAGGCTGGCCAGGCATCAGAGCAGGGCGGCCCATCAGAGCAAAAATCTCAGGGCTCTGGAGCAAGCTAATAATTTTATTGCTGATTATCCGCTAAAATGAGAAATGTCTGCAAAACGAGATTACTATGAGGTGCTAGGCGTCTCCAAGTCTGACTCTGCAGACACAATAAAGTCGCAGTATAGGAAACTGGCGCTCAAGTTTCATCCTGACAGAAACAAGTCGCCAGAAGCAGCAGAGCACTTTAAGGAAATATCCGAAGCGTACGCGGTTCTCTCGGATCCGGAAAAGCGCAAAGTATACGACCAATACGGACACGCAGGACTTGAAGGCCGCTATTCCACAGAAGATATCTTCCAGGGAGCAAGGGGCAATTTTGATGACATTTTCTCAAATTTCGGATTTGGAGGATTCGACTCTATTTTCGAGTCGCTGTTTGGCAGGTCGGGCGGATTTGGCGGCTATTCGCGCAGAAGAGGCGAAGATCTTCTGTACGAGGCTGATCTTACACTAGAGGATGTTTTCCATGGAAAGAGGCTCGATATTGAGCTGAAAAAAAACGTGGACTGTAATACCTGCAAGGGAACCGGCTGCGCACCAGGGACAAAAAAAGAAACATGTTCAGCATGCAGGGGTCAGGGTCAGATTCGCATAACGCGAAACATGGGATTTTCCACTTTCATGACCGTGCAACCATGCAGCAAGTGCAGGGGTCAGGGTCAGATAATTACAAAGCCCTGCTCTGAATGCAGAGGGACAGGAAAGGTAAAGGGTACAAAACATCTCTCATTTGAAGTTCCTGCAGGAATAGATAACGGCGATTACGTGATAAGCGGCGAGGGCGAGTCCGTTCAGGACGGCTCGAGCGGAGATCTGATCGTGCGCGTGAGGGTAAAACCACACCCTTTCTTCAAAAGAGACGGAGCTGACATCTTTTATGATGCAAAGATTACCATTGCAGATGCATGCCTTGGGGCAAACATAGAGGTACCCACTCTAGAAAAGCCGGAAAAAATCAAGGTCGAGGAGGGAACCCAGCCTAATGCCATAATCAAGCTAAAGGGCAAGGGCCTGCCCCATGTAGGATCGAGGGGAAGAGGTGATCAATATGTGCGCCTTGTGGTCGAGATTCCAACAAAGCTTGACAAGCACCAAAAGGAACTGCTCCAAAAACTGCGCGATTCTTTCAAATAAGTCATTTTGTAACCTTGCGTATCAAAAGCTGGTGTCCACTTCTGTAGTGCATGCCGTGGCTTGATTTTATCAGCTCTGCAATCCTGGCATCGGAAAAATACTTGACATTGTATTTTCCTAGAGTCTTTTTGCAGTTATTGCAGTATATCTCCTTGAACTCCAACCACCATGGTGTAAAAACTGGCTATTTTTCTGTTTTCAGGACAGGAAGCTAAAGAACTTATTTTGGCTCCAAAAAACCTTGATTGCGGGAGTCGCCAAGCCCGGTCAACGGCGTAAGGTTCAGGTCCTTATCTCCTAGGAGTTCGTGGGTTCAAATCCCACCTCCCGCACGTATCATAAAACAAATCGACTATTATGAACAACTTTAAACCATAGTGTATCATACTATTGTGCAATGGGCAAAATCATCAAAGTTGGTGGGCGAGGTACAACAAGAAGAACAGCAGACACTGAAGATGAAAACTGGTCTGGAGAAAAATTCAAGGAATACCAGAAACAGATGAAGGAAAAAGCAGGCGATGAATACGTAATATCCGGACGAGGAACCGGCAAACGCAAGCTAAAGGACACGCCAGAGACCACAAGACCATCAGCAAAGGGTCGATATGTATCCTCTGGAAGAGGAACTGGAAGAAGAAAACTAGAATAAGTTAGTTTCTTAACTATCTATTATTTCTCTAATTTTTATTGTCAATATCTTGTTGATTTTTTCGCCAGAGACCTTGCCCCTCAGCGATTTCATTGCCATACCCATCAGCATACCACTTGCGCGCTCTCCTTGAGACTTTATTGCATTTACATTCTCTGATACGATCTTGCCTATGAATTCCTCAAGCTCGGAATCATTCACATCATGCAGATATTTTTGGATGTACTCTTGTACTGTTTTTATTTTGCCTGACATTATGTATTCGTAAATTATCTCAAGTGATTCTTTTGCAATCTTTTGCTCAGAGAGCATCTGAAATGATTCTGCTATCTGCTCTGGCTTGAGTAGTGAAGCATCAAGACCCCTTCGCTCCAGATTTGTTATCGTAGAGCACAGAACCGATGCTACAAAATTGGGGTTGTTCTTCTTGTCTGCACATATGGACTCGAAAAGATCAAGATAATCGGAATCAAATATCTGCTCTGCGAGCTGCGCGTTAAGCTCATATTTTTTTTGCAGCATTGCTATTGTCTCGTCCCACGAGATCGGAGTGTTTGCCCTTGCAAACTCTAACTCTTCGTTGCTGGTAATGACAGGCGGTATGTCAGTCTCCGGGTACATCCTTGAGGATCCGGGCCGCGGCCTCAAGAACACAGTCTCACCTGTTGGAGTGGCAGCGCGCGTCTCTGCTGGAACTCCATTCTTTGCGTCTTTTATCCTGTTGATGATGGCATCGATTGCAAAGTCAATCTTCTCATTTGTTCCTGCAATTATCAGAAATCCGTCGTCTTTGCCAAGCTCTAGCTTTTCTCTGATTTTTTCCACATCGGCAGATTCTATTCCATAGTTTGGCAGCTCATCAGAATGAAAGATCCCTCCTATTCCAAAAAATCGTACCTGCTGGCCCAACTCTCGTCCAAGCCTTACCCCCTCATATGGCTCAAAGCCGAACATTCCTGCAAGGCCTCTTGTCCTGAGCGCCTTGATCGAAGCTCCTTCCTTGAGGGACTTTTGTATTATTTTGGATTTTGAGGTGGTAAAAAACTCGGAAAGATCAAAGACGTTGCCATCCTTTGATATCTTTTCAATGTCTACATGTGCGAGCTTTTCGGCAACAATCTGCAGTCCGTGCTGCCTTTTTGCCTCAAACATGATGACCTTTTCCAGCTGGTCAAGCTGCTGGACTCCCTTTACCTCCACAATGCCACCGCCTGCTACTGATACGTTGACATCCTGCCTGATGGAGCCTATACCCCTTGCCACGCGACGCGTAACCCGAAGGAGCCTGCCAAGTGTGAGGGCGATTTTTTTTATCTGCGCAGGCGTACCGCTGACAGGGGCAAGGGCGATCTCAACTAGCGGAATGCCTAGTCTGTCAAGTGCATACTCTCGTACATTCTCTGCATCGTTGAGCAGCTTTGCTGCATCTTCCTCAAGGCATATTGACTGCACGCTGACATTCTGTCCTTCCACATCCAGGTATCCTCCCTGGGATACAAGCATGGTTCTCTGGAACCCTGATGTGTTGGAGCCGTCGATGACTATCTTTCTCATTACATATGATTCGTTAAATATTGAGGAGTGAAGAGCTGATGCGATTATCAGGGCAGTTGCCTTTGCATCGCTATCAAGTGAGTGCGGCGGTTCATCATCATACTCGACAAGACAGCTGCTCTTGGGATTTGCATTATATTTTATGATCTTTGACTTTGATGACTCAAAGACAGCGGCAGGATCATACTTGCCAAGCTCGCTTTTTGCCAGCCTCAGCCTCCTTGTGAACTGTATTGGATATTCGTCCGTTTCAAGCTGAGGACACCTGCAGAACAGTTTTTTGTTTGTCGCAAGCTGCTGGTGTATTTCCAGTCCTACCAAGAGTCCTATTTTTTCTAGGTCTGCTGACACGTTGCTCATCTGGTCTGCTTGTCTTAAATCTCATTCTGTGAACTCGGAGGCAATCTTTCTTGTCATGATCTCTTTTATCGAGCCCTGTCCTGCAGCCCACATAGCCTTTACCAATGCCACCTCGGGAAGCATGTCGGCAAGAGGCACTATGCCAATATTAAGAAGGTCCCTGCCGCTCTCGTACACTGCCATATTCACCCTACCGTCTATGCACTGAGATGTCATGCCTACAAAGATCTCCTTTTGTCTTGCCTTCCTTACTATTTCGTACATTGACTTGCCTACATGTCCTAGGCCTGTTCCCTCAAAGATTATCGCCTTGCATCCTCGCTCTATGGTGTAGTCAAGATTTTGCGGCTCGTATCCTGGGTGGTACTTTACCAGCACAACCGATGTGTCTACTGTGATCTTTGGAGTATACTTGTTTTTGGCAAAATACGGGGATTTGAGGTTGCTGATAATATCGCTTTGCGTTACTATGAATGCAGGGGGGGCGCCGACTGTCTCAAATGCGTCCCTTCGACTCGTGTGGTTTTTGCGCACACGAGTTCCAAGGTGGCAGGCAACATCGTCATCAGAGAGGCTATTGTGCATGGCAACAAAGACGCCCGGAGTCCTCAGCTGTGCAATGAACCTAGCTGCCGCAATAAGATTCAGTGCGGCATCAGATGATGGCCTATCTGATGATCTCTGCGAGCCTACTAGTACTATGGGCTTTGGGAACCCTGCAAGCGAGAAGGAAAGAAAGGCTGCAGTATACTGCATGGTGTCTGTCCCGTGCGCTACTATGATTCCTGCATACTCGGAGTCTGCATACGAGTCAAGCTTGCAAGCAGTCTTTATCCAGTGTTCCGGAGTTATGTTCTCCGAATACTCTGAGAATAGTACCTCTGCATCGATGTTGGCAATGCTGGAAAGCTCCGGTACTGACGCGTTAAGCTCTTGCGCGGAAAGTGCGGGTGTAACACTGCCTGTTCTATAGTCTACCCTGCTTGCTATTGTTCCGCCAGTGGATAGCAGCAAAATCTTTGGCAGGGACGGGTCCTGCTGCGGTGAGCTCTGCTCTACCATAGCAGCTGGGGTGGATGAAACGAACTTGATTTTTTTTATCTTGTCAAGCTCAAGGCCGACGTTGTAGCCGCTTTTGAGTTTGACAACAATGTGCAAGTCATCACTATGCTCGTATCTAGGCATTATAGTTGCAATATGCTCAGAATCAGTCGTTATGGTGACTGTGTCACCCACACTGATGTTGTTCTCCTTTAGAAACTGTAGGGCGCGGCCATGGTAGCCTCTATACTCTGACATTTACACAAAAACAAGTTCGGTGTTGTTTAAAATTATCTGTGGGCCGATCATGTGGTGATCGGGCCTGAGATTATCTGTAGTATGGAACGGCTATCTTTTGGCCTATCTTGAGGTCCTTTTGCGCCCTTACCTTCTTTACTGCTTCCTCAAAATGCTTCATAGTCACCCTTGCGCTGCTAGATGACTTTTCAAGCTCTTCCTTTGTCGGGTGCTTGTCCAGGTATTCATGAATTACTATGGAAACTGCGGTGTTTGCAATCGCTGCAACATCAGCCCCGCTCATTCCGTCGGTCATATCAGATATCTTGTCCAAGTTGACATAGTCGATATCGCTCTTTTCAGTAACCGCAGGTATAGCTTTTGTCGTTATCTCTAGTATCTGCCTTCTGCTTTCCTTATCTGGAAGTGGGATCTGGATTATCTTATCAAACCTGCCTGGTCTGAGAAGCGCTGGGTCTATCATGTCGGCTCTGTTCGTTGCGGCCAGCACTATGACACCATGCAGATTTTCCATTCCGTCAAGCTCTGTGAGAAGCTGACTTACCACCCTTTCGGTGACGGCAGTCTCTGCTCCTGCGCCCCTGATGGGTGCAATAGAGTCTATCTCATCGAAGAATATCACACACGGTGATGCCTGTCTTGCACGCCTGAAGATCTCCCTTATTCCGCGCTCTGATTCTCCCACCCATTTTGATAGGAGCTCAGGTCCTCTAACTGAGACAAAGTTTGCCTCGCTCTCTGTTGCAACTGCCTTGGCAAGAAGAGTCTTTCCAACTCCGCTTGGGCCGTGCAAAAGAATTCCTCTGGGCATCCTATGTCCTAGCCTTGCGTACAATGCAGGATATTTCATGGGCCATTCAACTGCTTCCTGCAACTGCTGCTTTACTTCCTGCAGGCCGCCTATCTCGTTCCAGTGGACGTCGGGGTTCTCTATGAATACCTCGCGCATTCCAGACGGGGTGACCTCTATGAGGGCCTTTTGAAAGTCATCGTTGTTTACTATTAGCTTGTCAAGTGTTTCCGGCGGCAGCTTTTCATCTTCCATGTTGAGCTCTGGAAGTAATCTTCGAAGGCACTTCATTGCGGCCTCTTTGCACAGATACTCTAGATCAGCTCCGACGTAACCGTGGCTCACTGATGCAATCCTGTCGATATCGACATAGCCTGTGTCGTTCTCGTCTGTGACAAGAGGCATGTTTCTTGTGTGTATGTTCAGTATGTCCTTTCTACCCTTCTTGTCTGGTACCTTGATCTCAATTTCCCTGTCAAATCTGCCTGGCCTTCTTAGCGCAGGATCAATTGCGTTTGGCCTGTTAGTAGCTGCAATAACTATTACCTTGCCCCTTGCTTCAAGTCCGTCCATCAGTGAGAGCATTTGTGATACCACACGTCGCTCCACCTCTCCTGTTACCTCCTCTCTTTTTGGCGCAATCGAATCGATCTCATCTACAAAGATAATTGACGGGGCCTTTTCCCTTGCCTCCTTGAATATCTCCCTGAGGCGTGCCTCGCTCTCTCCGTAAAACTTTGACATTATCTCCGGTCCTGATATGCTGATAAAGTGTGCATTGCTCTCGTTTGCAACTGCCTTGGCAAGAAGCGTCTTGCCTGTACCTGGAGGACCATACAGTAGCACACCCTTGGGTGCCTCTACGCCGAGCTTTTCAAATATCTCTGGATGTCTGAGTGGAAGCTCTATCATCTCTCTTACTTTTTTTATCTCGTCTGTGAGTCCGCCTATGTCCTCGTATGTTACCTGAGGTACTCCCCTTAGGGTCTCGCCCTTTTCTGCTATGTGGAATACTGTCTTTTGTGTAACTAGTACTGCGTCCGCTGCTGGCGTGACACCGATTACCTGAAATGTGAGCCTGCCTCCAAAGTACGGCACCATGACATTATCTCCCTTTATGAGAGGAACGCTTTCAAGTGCATCAGCAAGATATCTCTCATCAATCGGCGGTATTGCCTCAAGAGGAGCTACCACTACCTTTTCTGCCGCCACTGCCTTGATCTTTCTTACTGATATGGTATCGCCTATTGCAATGCCTGCGTTGTTCCTTCCAAGTCCGTCGATCCTTATGATTCCCTTTCCTTCATCGGAGGGGTAAAGTGGGAGGCATTTTGCAACGGTTCTGCGCTTTCCCTTTATCTCAATTACATCGCCTGTTGATGCGTTTAGTGTATCCATGGAATCATAATCAATTCTGGCAACACCGCGGCCTACGTCCCGGGTGTATGCCTCTAAAACTTTGAGTGAAAGAACGTTTTGGCTCATATTCATACCAGTTCAGCGTATTTTTTATATTTTTGGAGGTATTTGTACACAAACAAAACAAAGCTTAAAATCTTAATGCAAAACCATCATCGAAATGGGTAAGCGACCGCTAGTCAGAAGACGTGGCCGTGGAGGCATGCAGTTCCGCGCAACAGTCACTGGAAAGCAGGCGCCTGCCAAATACCCGTACTTTGAGCTTTCAGAAGAGCACACCGGCACCGTGATCGACCTAGTTCACGAGAGGGGTCGCGACGCACCGCTGGCAAAAGTAAGGTTCGAGGACGGCTCTATCTCTAGAATTCCTGCAGTTTTGGGCACCAAGATAGGCTCTACCATAAAGTTTGGACTTAATGCAGGCATTGCAAACGGCAACGTCATCAGCATTCAGAACATTCCTGACGGGACTGTAGTGTGCAACATCGAAAAGCACTTTGGCGACGGTGGCTCCATTGCAAAGACGGCTGGAAGCTCGGCAACCGTGTTCTCGCACAATGTGGACGGCGTAATACTAAAGCTGCCGTCTGGAAGCTTTACCACCCTGAACCCAAAGAACAGGGCAATGATAGGCATTCTGGCTGGAGGGGGAACATCGGAAAGACCCTTCCTTAACGCAGGAAACAAGTGGCGACGCTACAGATCAAAGGGGCGCAAATACCCAATAGTGAGGGGTGTGGCACAGGCAGCTTATGTGCATCCGCACGGAGGAGGACGACACCAGCACATGGGAGGTGGCGGAACGGTATCAAGGAATGCACCGCCTGGAGCAAAGGTCGGCAGCATAGCTGCAAGAAAGACAGGACGCGCAAGAGTAAAGGAAAGAGCTTAATATCCAAATTTATTAACATCAAAAATTTAGTTTTTTCAAATGACAAAGCAACGCGTGCACGTATTCATTACCGGTAAGGTACAGGGCGTGTTTTTCCGCCAGGCAATGAAGGTGATGGCCACAAAGAACGGCGTGTTCGGCTGGGTCAAGAACCTAAAGGACGGCAGGGTGGAGGCGGTAATGGAAGGTGAGGATCTCAACGTCAGCCGCGTGGTGGAGTGGTGTCATGCAGGGCCGGCAAATGCTCGCGTAGAGGATGTGGAGATTAGGAACGAAAAATACAAGGAAGAGTTCTCAAAGTTTGAGGTCTTGTACTAGCGAATGTTTTGATGAGCCTCTCGTATCTGCGATTTTATCTCGTCCAGACTATCGAGCATAACGGTGATAGTTTTGAACGGTTCTTTTCGGTCTCTTTGAATCTTGATTATTATGGAATTTGCTCCAGGCTCCATGTCCACAAACCATCTGAAGGTAAGCGACTTGCCGAACACAATTCTGTGGGCACGCACATCTTCTACCGTGTTTGCAAGAGATAGGCAGAATGAGCGAAGCTCCTCAAATGCAGGGAGCACATGTGGATTTAGTTGCCTTTTAAAGTCTTCAAAGGTTCTCTTGGGGCCTGCGAACATGAGCATGATTCCAAATTGACTAATATATTCTTGAAAATATAGAGTGGTAGCAGCCCTGCTGGTTCCAGTCTAGATAGGTAACCCCATCTCAAGACACGCAAGATCCGCCACGTTGACGAAGAAGCGTGGGTACTTTGCCTTAGGATTGCTCCCTCCCGGACCTCATCCATTTCGGCAATTCGACCTTGGGCGTTGTCCCTTCGGACAATCTCAGGCCTGCATCCACCCGCTTCGGCGTGATTTCATTTCAGCGCATCAAGCGGGAATTATCCACCTAGAGATTTATCCAGCAGTTACTGACCTCTGCATAGAGCCGGTTTCAGAATGGGGCACGGCTAGCGCCCCGATCCTACCTGCTACCAGATGATAATACGGGACAAGGTTTTGTAAAGTCTTCGGCCTAGTCTTTCAGATCGATTAACATCTTGCACACGGAGCATATAGTTCCGGTACATTCGGTGCCACATTTGATACACTTTGTTCTTTCCTTATAGTTTGACTCTCTTACTATCTGGGACAGCTTTACCACGGAATTGTACATGCTATTTTTTATTCCACTATGGCTGCTCTCCAATTTGTTTAGGAACTCGCGGATTTCAGTTCTTATCCCCTCATTCATATGCGGGCATGGTTCTGACTGGAACGGTAAATTGTTTGTAAATGCGTAAAAGACTATCTCGGATTCGTAAATCTCGCAGAACGGCTTTATCTTGCGCAAGGAATTTGCAGAAGTATCAGGATCCATCCATCCTATCTTGTTTGTGTCTCCTGAGATGGTGTTTATGATAAATGTCTGGAGCGTATCATCAAGGTTGTGGCCTGTCGCAATCACATTGGCACCTATCTGTTTTGCCGCATGATCCATTGCCCTCCTTCGCAGTGTACCACAAATGGAACACGATGATGTTTTCTCATTTTCCCTTGACTTGAGCGATTCTTCAAGAGTAAGATCGAAAAGTTTCTTGTATTCATATACGCTGTGGCTGACTCCAAGATCTGAGCAGAACTTTTTTACTATTTCCAGCGCTTCCTCCCTGTATCCGGGTATTCCCTCATCTACTGTGATTGCATGAATTGCAAAGTTGTGATTCTCTGACATTCTGGATAATACATGTAATAATGCAAGCGAGTCTTTGCCTCCGGATACTGCAACGCAGACAAGCTCACCGTTTCCTATCATATTGTACTTTGAGATGGTCTTGGCAGTCTTTCTTAGGATGGAATTTGAAAAGCACTCAGAGCACAGGCTCTCGCCAGAATATTTTCTGGAATATGCTGCAGTGTTATCGCATCTGTTGCATTTCACGGCTTTGGTCTTACGGCCCCAAATTTATTATCTATGTTAGATTGTGAACCAGCCTGATTTCATATATGATAATGCAATATTGAGGCCAAACAAAAGGAAGGTAAACGCGTAGATTGCCCACATGGTCTTGTTTACAGTGGCATCTGAGAGCTTTTTGTCAATTATACTGTGGATGAATTTGCCCCCGTCCAGTATGGGTAGCGGGAGCATGTTGATAATTCCAATAAAAAATGAGATCATCCATAACCATAACAAGAACATGGAAAGCTCAGGACTGTTCCACTCGATAAAATTGTAAATCGGCTTGTATGAAAGTGAGTTGTCTCTGATTATTCCAATTAAACCCTTGGTTGGATCATCAGGTGAGGGCATCACTTCTATCTGGAAGTTCATTGAGGTTCCATCCCTCAGTGCAGTCACAGATGCAATATCGCCAGGGGCAAGCTTTACCTTTGTAAAATCAAACGGGGTTACTATGGGCACGCCGTTAATTGACGTGATGATATCGTTTGCAGCAAGTCCTGCCTTTTCCGCCCCGCTGTCTGGCATTATGGAAAGGACGGTAACTCCTTGTGGTATCTCGTAGAATGCACCTCTTATCGGATCAGGTACTATGATGGCAAAGAACGGGTTTGTAAGCAGTAAGGCACCAAGAGCTAGCGCAAATATGACATTTGATGTGGCACCTGCGCCAATCACTCGGAGCTTTGATATTTTTTTTGCCTTGTTGAATTCTTCATCGTCTGGTTCCACAAAACCAGCAAACATTGCAATAAAGATGGCAAATCCACCTGTCTTGATTCTTATTTTTTCAAGCGTTGCAACTATTCCGTGAGCCCCCTCGTGTATTACAAGCACTATTGGAATCGATAACAGAAAATACAAAATAGATGATGCCGATGTCAGCGTAACGCCAGGAATCAGCACGGTAAGCTCCGAGAACTCGGCAGGCCTGTCAAAGAATTTTGCAATGTTATCAATTAGGAACCAGAACGCAAACCCCATCATGATAAATCCAGCAACCACGCTCACATCGGCAAAGACTCGGATGCCGCGCCTTGTGCGGCCAAGCATCTTTGTGAGTGCAGTTTGCACCTGAGCATTCTTGTATGTGAGGCTGTACGGCTTTATGTCAAATCCGTGCTTTTCCAGCTTGAGTGCCTTTGCTACACCCAGTATTACTACCCATGCAATCAGCACGTAAATTATAGAATTCTGTGCCAGAAAATCTAAATCCAAATTAATTATGTTTCGTATTTATGGTCATTTATAAAAATGAAGCGAGGAATTGATCAGAGTGTGGGAACAAATCACCTTTGCCGAATTTGCGCAGTATCAAATCGGAAAACGACTCTCCTTCCATTTTCTGCGCTTTGAGGATTTTGTATGCCTCATCACTTAGCGAAATCGTTGTTGTACCCATTGTTATATAATGCATGTACAGCATTTAAAATTAAAACACCAAAAAGAACAAACACAGGCATATTTTTACAAGTATGATGAAACCTGCTGTCATCATCTCGACATACCCTGACAAAAAATCAGTCACCAGGGTGGCAAACAAAATGGTAAAGGAAAAGATTGCAGCTTGTGTTAATGTGACAAAGATCTCATCAATCTATTCATGGCAAGGAAAGATAGAGAACACCGATGAGTTTCTAGCAATATTCAAGACTAGTCAAAAAAACAAGGCAAGGTTGAAAAAGGAGATAAAAAACACGCATCCCTACAAGGTACCCGAGATTGCCGAAATTAATGTGATAGATATTAACAAGCCATATCTTGCTTGGCTTGGGAGCTCTACACTTTAGGATTCAACCGGGAACCTCAAAAGCGAGACCATGCCGCCAAGGCCTGATACCTGCATTCCTATATCCGTGGTGGAATCTAGCGCATATACAGTGACGCCCTTTGACTCCACCTCGTTGAGAAACTCAATTATCTGGGATTCGTCATGAGTTTGGATTATCTTCTCGGAAAATACAAGTGATTCTATTGCACCAAACTGGTTTGCCTTTTTTGTCTCCTCAAAGCCCATGGTGAACTTTTTGCTTTTGTGGTGAGCCTTTATCATTATGTCCTCAAGTATGGCAGCGACTTTTCCAAGCTTGGTCTGGCCAAGAATTTGTTGCATGGACTTGGATTTGATGAAAGTGTAGATTCCGTCCTCGCCACCCGAGTCGATTCCCTCTACAGTTTCAATTCTATGCTTTTTGGCAAGTGGGCTCTTTTGGATGTGATTGACAAATTGTTTTTTTGTCTCGCCTGGACCGAAAACTATGATGGCGTCATTTTCTTTTAGAACTGTCTGCAGGGCGCCAAGCACGACATCAAAGAACGGTTCTATGTTAAAGCTTGACTTGTAGCGTTTGCCGCTGGAGCCAGAATACAGATTCTGAATAATCTGCAGATGAGTGCCCTTTAGCTTGCCTATGCCGCAGTCTCCCTTGTCGATTGCCACAAGGACAAATCCTGCACCCTCGTCTCTTTTTTTTATCAGTCTCATATCAAGTGGGAGCCATTTTTTCTTTGTAACATTTAGCGAGTCTCCTATCTTTAACAAAAGGGAATGGTGTACTCCTTTTGAGACCTCTTCGCTTGATGACTCAACTATGATGCCTGCAATGCGCAGCCGATCAAAGACAGAGTCAAGTGCTATCTTTTCCACCTCTAATGCGATTCTTATCTTGATGCGCTCGCCCCTATCCGGTCGCGCAAAATCTTTTTCCTGCTTTATCACTCTGGTGGTATCTGCAGTAACTCTGTCGCCATTTTTTATGACTCGACGTAAGGTGAGAAGATCGTCAGTTTCCTCTATCAAAAATGAAATTGTAAACTCGTCTACGTTCTTTATGATCATCGAAAATCAGAATGCATTCTGATATTTATGCAGAATTGGCATTCTCAAGGCTCTTCTTTTTCAGATAGCTGTCAACCCATTCTGGAGTGATGACGCCGCCCTCTGCCAGATTTACAAGCGAGTTTGGTGATGCCTCTCCTGTGACCTTGCCGCCACGCCTTCGCAGCTGTCTCCACTTTAGGGTGGTGTTGCCGCTCTTTGAGTTGTAAATTATTCCAAGAACGTCCCTTGCGTTGACAAAAGTAATATCTCTGATTTTTTTTAGCGTTACCTTGTCAGCTGCCTCTACATATATTGAGCCAAGCGACTCTTCGCGCTCTGGAAAGACCTCTGCATCGTCGATATAGCTGCGCGGTATGTAAGAGCTACACGTACTGGCAATTATAAATCGCCTAAAGCTTTCAAGTGAGGCTGGAACGTCTATTGCAACCATTTCCTTCTGATATGGTTCTACCTTTTATCAAGCTTAGGGGAGTTTTCAAACGTACAGCTGGTAATGTTAAAAATCCCTTAATATCAATTGGAGAATAGGCGTTGATGACACTATCCCTTTGATATGATGAGATAGATCTTGAGTTCTGAGCCTACCTATAGATTGGACTGGATTTTGCATCTGATGCTCAATGTTTATTTTACAAACATGGATTTTCAAAATCATGAAGTCCATAACAGAATACCTGACATTTAACACAAAGACGCGAGTAGCATTTGTGAACCTGACGCTGCAGGTAAGGCAGGTTGTCAAAAAAAGCGGAATAAAGGAAGGACTGTGTCTTGTAAACGCGATGCACATCTCGGCAAGTGTCTTTATCAACGACAACGAGTTGGGTCTGCACAAAGACTATGCAAGGTGGCTTGAGAAGCTGGCGCCGCACGAGCCCATAGACCAGTACGAGCATAATAACACCGGCGAGGACAACGCGGATGCGCACCTAAAGAGGCAGATAATGGGACGCGAGGTTGTAGTTGCAATAACTGATGGTGAGCTTGACTTTGGTCCTTGGGAGCAGATCTTTTACGGCGAGTTTGACGGCATGAGGCCAAAAAGAGTTCTTGTCAAAGTAATCGGGGAATGATTAGCCGAAATCGACATCGCGCTTTTGCGAGAGGCCCTCGTTCTTTCTTGAGGCTTCCCTGAATTCCTCGTCGTGATTTTGCGGGCCGTGGTTGCACTTGATGCATCCTACCTTGAAACCGTTAGGATCCTTGACGTATGTGGTGCATCCGCAAAAACATGCCATGATATAGATGGCGAATACTGCGATATAATCTTAGGGATAAAATACAAATAATCTCATAGATTGACAACGAATTCACATCTAGCATGACGTGCTTCTAAATCCGACTATCTCTTCTGTTTTCTGCGGTTTATTTTGTCCAGTAGATCTTTTGCCGATATGACTTGCAGATAGCGGCTTGCTTTATCTAATGCCTTATCATTTGTTACAAAATACTGTGTATCCCTCGTTAATCCTGTAGCAATTATTATGGCATCCGGTAATCTAAGGCCAGTCTCAGAACGTATCTTTGCTGCTGTATCAGCTATCTTTGTGCTGAGATCTATTATTTCAAAGTTTTTATTAGAAATTAAATGAGCTAAAAACTCTTCTTTGCCCTTCACGTCTCCTTGAGAATAATACCCTGTACATAATTCTGCGATCGAAACAGTAGATATTATCCCATGCATCAAACCGTCTTCAATCATATCCAACAATTGTGAAGAATATGCTGAATGTAACTCGCTACTATTTTTAGCGTTCAGTATGATGTTTGTGTCGATAAGTAATGTTATTGCCATTCTCTACGTATTCTTTTTTGGAATTTCACACTCTGCGTCTTCCACGGTTTATGTCTGCGTAATATCTGGGAAAGCTTTTCGACTGGTGCTTTTTTTATCGTTGCCCGTCCAGCCTCAATAATGAAAATTATCTTATCGCCTTCCTTTAACTCCAATCTTTCCCTGATCTCCTTTGGAATCGTTATTTGGCCCTTGGTAGTAATGGAACCTACACTAATCTCTGACATTTCCTTACCTAATAGTAAGGAATGCATTACTAATAAACATTACAAGATTCCTGTCCGTAAATATTGCAATTTGAAACAATGTGGATTCTGACGGATATGTTATTTGTTGTTGTATGAACAACTTTAATTGGTGCAGCACGTGCCGCGCGGAATTGCATGTCCGTGTGGGCACTTTCTTGGATGCTGCAGCATTGTACACAGTGCATCGGTAAACTGTCTATTCATGTGGTGTTCGATTCCGCAGACCATCTCTTCGTCTATTTCCACCTTTAGCGCAGAATCCATAAGAACTTCAAGCAGTCTGCTGTTTCGCATCATGCTTGCGCCGACCTTCTCTCCTGCCTCAGTAAGGGATACTCCGGCCTTGGAATAGTTTACCAAATTTTGCTCGTTGAGCTTTTTTAGCATCTGAACAACGCTTGGCTGCCTTACATTGAGCATTTTTGCAATTGTGCTTATCTTTACGGGCTCGTTCTTTTCCTTGATGTGCCAGATTGCCTTTAGGTACATCTCCACGTGCTCTGCTTCCGCAGTCCCGACAAATAACACCTCGTCCCCAAAATTATCCATTATTCGACACCCTTTGCATCCTTTAACAAATATTCAAAGTATTCCTTTGCAAAGCCGGCAAGTCCTGCATGGTCGGCCCAAATGGCAACTGACTCTGCCTCAGAAGACTCTGAGCTTATCGGGCCTAGCAATATGACCACATATCGCTTGTCTGATATTATGCCGCCTCCAAAGAGGCCTTTTTTTACCTTCACGCTTGCCACGCGTGATATTGCCTTGAGTGAGTCTTTGTCCATCTGGTCTGACATTAGTATGGTGATTGTAACGCCCTTATCGTGCAGCTGCCTCAGCTTGGGTAAGGCCTGCTTTACTATGGTCTCATTTGCTTTTGGTATTGCTATTAAAACCTCGTTTCTGCAGTTCTCGACCATCTCAAGAATCTTGGAGGCAATGTTCATTATTCCTGATAATACCCAGATGTCCGGCCTTTCACTAACGCCGCTCTTCTCGTAGAGTGGAACCAGCTCTCGTAGTATGACATTCTCGTTTTCCTTAAAGTCGGCTGCGGCCTTTTGCTTTGTTGCCTCAAGCGCGGTAGCAGGGGATTTTGCAAAATATTTTGTGGGCCTTGAGTCGTCCGAGCCTATCCAACCCTTCTCCTCAAGGGAGCCCAATACCTCATATATCTTGGAATATGGCACGCCTGATTTCTGGCTTAGATCAGATGCTGTAAGCTCGCCTGCTTTCAGAAGCGACGAGTACGTCCTTATCTCATAGCTGGTAAGGCCGATTCTCTCAAGGGACTTGCGGGTGTTATCGGATATGCTCATGCCCGATCTAATCGGATTTTCTGTCTATTTAAATTGCTCAGGCGTCAAGCTACCAAATCCAACGGGGTACAGTGTGAAATACGTTATATAGCATATCGGAAGATTCCAGTTTAGCAATGTCGCTAATTCAGCTTTCAAGAAATTCGACTAAAATTCTTGGCAAGAAATCAACCATACGATTTACCCAGAGCATCTGCCCTGACTGCAACATGATACTTGATGCAGAGGTATTTGAGAGGGACGGACGCGTCTTTATGAGCAAGACATGCCCCACCCACGGCGAGTGCGAAGAGCTGTACTTTGGATCATACGATATGTACAAGAAATTCAGCACGTACTGGGCAGACGGAAAAGGCGCCCACGCACCAAACGTGATGATAGAAAAATGCTCCTGTCCTAACAACTGCGGCCTGTGCTCAAACCATTTATCACACAGCGGCCTTGCAAACATGATAGTTACCAACAGATGCGATCTTACATGCTGGTACTGCTTCTTTTACGTAAAGAAGGGTCTTGAGGGCGCGTACATGTACGAGCCGGAACTTGACCAGGTAAGAGCCATGATGAAGACGCTCAAGGCAGAAAGGCCGATTCCTGGCAACTCTATCCAGATTACCGGAGGCGAGCCGATGCTACGAGACGATATCACAGATGTTATCAAGATAATGAAGCAAGAGGGCGTTGATCATGTCCAGATGAACACAAACGGCATCAGACATGCCATGGACCCAGAGGCAGCGCGCGAGGTAAGGCTTGCAGGATGCAACAATTTGTACCTGTCATTTGACGGTGTCACTGCAAGGACAAACCCCAAGAACCACTGGGAGATTCCTTATGCGCTTGACTCTTGCAGAAAGACTGGCACTACCGTAGTTTTCGTTCCTACAGTAATCAAGTCAATCAACGACCATGAACTTGGCGGCATCATCAGATACGCGCAAAAGAACATGGATGTAGTACATGCAGTTAACTTCCAGCCGGTATCGCTTACCGGAAGGATGGGCAAGGCAGAGCGTGAAAAGTACAGAATCACCATACCTGATTGTATCCAGAGAATTGAGGAGCAGACTGGCGGAGAAGTAACAGTAGATGACTGGTTCCCAGTGCCAAGCTGCATGCCACTCACAAATGTAATTGAGGCATTTTCCAGCAAGCCAAAATACGAGCTGTCAATTCACTTTGCGTGTGGTGCAGGAACGTACGTATTCGAGGACGCAGAGACCAAAAAGTTCGTCCCGCTGACCAAGTTCTGCGACATACAGGGAATGCTTGAATTATTCGAGGATAAAGCTGAAGAGATACGCTCAGGCAAGAACAAGTACTTTACCATGCTAGAGGTGGTAAGAAAGCTTTCAAGCTTTGTTGATAAGAAAAAGCAGCCAGCGGGCCTTGATTTGGCAAAGATGTTCGGCAACATTCTGATGAAGAGATCCTTTGATGCTGTCGGCTCTTGGCACGTAAAGGGCCTGTTCTTGGGCATGATGCACTTCCAGGACAAGTATAACGAGGACCTTGAGAGGCTGCAAAGATGCGACATACACTATCTGACACCAGACTTGAGAATCATTCCGTTTTGCGCATTCAACGTCATTCCGGAATGGTACCGTGACAGAATCCAAAAGAAATACTCCATCACGGTCGAGGAATGGGAACAAAGAGAGGGCGTCAAACTAGAAGACGGTCTGTACCGAGGACTGATGAGAAGAGGAGCAGGCGATGAGCTTGCAGCCGGCTGCGCAAAAAGCCAGATGTTCCACCAGGCTTCACAGGCTGTAATGTAGCTACCAGCTTTCGATTTTTAATCCTGAAATCTTTTCAAAATGCTTTTTGTTACGTGTAACTAGTATCTGCTTGTTTGAAACGGCGATACTTGCAATAAGAAGGTCTGATTCTCCGATGGGACTTGACTTGTTCTCAAGGTTTCCGGCCGACTTTGCTGAGTTTCTATCAAATACCAGAATTATGAGTGCATCAAGTAATTTTTCAACTTTTGCAAGCTCACTTGCACGGTTTGCTCTATAAGCTCCTTTGTAGACCTCATAGGCGTTTATTGTCGTCGTGTGTATCGGTTCTTGTCTGTGATAAAGGTCTTCTAGCTTGGACTTGGCAGCAGGATCTCCTCTCAAATACGCAACCAAAAAATCCGTATCAAGACAAACCAATAATGCTCACAGCTTTACGTTGCGGGTCTTGAAATTTTTACGAAACTTTTTGCTTGCTACCTCAATATCATCTGCAAGATTAGGGGAATGCAACTCGTCCATCATTTCAAGCAATTTACGCGCACTGCCTGTGTTCTCAGCTAGCCGTAGTATGACATCGGTAAATGACTCGCCCTTTTTCTTCTTGGTTTTGAGGGCTTGGTACGCCTCTTCTTTTATTGTAAGTGACCTTGTAGGCATATAATATACAATACACGTACACGTATTTAAATTTGGAACAAATGCAAAATTCAGACATTCCACCTAGTACCAGATGTAATGTAGATTTTGCTTATTACTCTTAATCTGCAAATTCTATCTGAGCAGTCATAATTTTAAAACTTAAAGACCTGCATTCTAACAGATTTTTATGAATTTCATAGTTACGGGCGGTGCAGGTTTTATCGGAAATCATCTGGTAAAACTGCTTGTTGACAAAGGGCACAGGGTGGGCGTGATCGACAATCTATGCTCTGGAAATCTAAAAAACCTTTTGCCAATAATTAACAAGATAGAATTTTACAAAACCGACATACTCGACTATGAAAAGTTAAAAGAAATTGTGAAAGATGTTGATGGAATATTCCACCAAGCAGGGTTAACTGACGTTCAAGAATCTTTTGCAAACAAAGAACTGTATTACAAAGTTAACGTTCTTGGAACTGAAAACATACTAAAACTTGCAAAAGAATTTGGGTTCAAGGTGGTTTTTGCCAGTAGTGCAAGCGTATATGGTAATGCATCCAAGATACCAATATCAGAGGATGCACAAAAAAACCCGCTCAATCCCTATGGTCAAACCAAGCTAGAATGCGAAAAGCTTTGTGAAAAATATGCCAAGCTTGGAGTTAGAATAACAGTTCTAAGATACTTTAACGTATTTGGACAAGGCCAGAACAAAGCCTATGCAGGCGTAATATCAAAATTTTTGGAAAATCTTGCTAACAAAAAACCTCCAATTATACATGGAGATGGCAACCAGATCAGAGATTTTGTATCTGTAGATGATGTGGTAAGAGCAAACCTTTTAGCTATGCTAAGTGATAGTCAAGGAACTTTTAACGTGGGATCTGGCACAGCCATATCAATAAAGGATCTGGCTGATATGATGATTCGTATGTCTGGGCTTGATATAAAACCCACATACGATGACGCACTAGAAGGTGATGTAATGCAAAGTCAGGCAGATATTGCCTTGATAAAAAAATTGAACTGGAAACCACAAACCAGCTTGGAAGAATGGCTAAAACATGTATTTGATAGCGGCGTTTTGATGCTAGAAACTAAATGAATCTAATACCTTAAAAGATATGCTACTTGATTTGATCTTGTGAGGATTCTCATAATTTCGCCAACACAAACAGGAATTGGAGGAATCGCACAGCATGTTTCAGGTCTTGCAAAATATCTAAAAAGCATGAACTATGATGTAGATATAATATCGTCAGAGAACACGTTTACCATTCCTATTAAGGGATTGCGTAATCCAAGCTTTATGTTATCATCATATTTGAAAACAAAATTCAAAAAAAAATATGATATAGTGCACGCTCATAACGTCCCTGCTGCACTTGCTATGAAGAACATATATGGAAAGAAAGTCCTTACACTTCACGGAGTATTTTCAAGACAGATTGATGAGATTCATGGTAAAACCACAGGTACAATCTCGGAAAAATATGAGAGGGATGCACTTGGGTGGGCCGATATAGTGACCGTAATATCAAAGGAAGCATTCGACTTTTACTCAAAGATGGTAACTAATATCAAACAAGTGCCTAACGCAATTGATGTAAAATCACTCCCACAAAATGTGGATAGACTTTATGAAAAACAGATCATTTTTGCTGGACGCCTCTCAAAGGAAAAAGGTATAGATACATTAGTAAAAATTGCTAGAATGTTACCTACAGACATACACTTGATTGTATTGGGTTCGGGTCCAGAGGAGGCAAAGATGCGCGATCTTGCTGAAATACAGAACAACGTACACTTTCTCGGGTATAAGTCAAAAGAAAAGACAATTTCATTGATACGGGGATCAGATATTCTGATTCAACCGTCATTGGCAGAAGGAATTAGCACGACAATCCTAGAGGCCATGGCATGCGGCACTGCAGTGGTAGCCTCAAACGTAGGCGGTAATGGTGAAGTAATCAAGAATGGCATTACTGGATTTTTGTTTGATCCTCATAACTATGAAGAATTTGTCCGCAAAATAACAGAATTACTATCTGATAAAAAAAATACAATTAGTATTATAAATAATGCAAAATCTGAAGTTGAAAAATATGACTGGAGCCACGTTGGAAAACTTTACCTAGATATCTATGAATCTGTCCTAGACCAATCAAAATATCAAAGATCTGATCGACAATTATGAAACTAGCTTTTGTGTTGGGAACAAGACCTGAGATCATCAAGATGGCTCCCATCATCAACAAAACAAAGAAAAATGAAAGTGTGGTCATCTATACTGGACAACATTATGATTTTGACATGAGTTTACGATTCATCGAGGAATTGGGTATGAGAGAGCCAGAATACAAAATGAAGCTCACAAAACTCCAAAATACAAACACTGATAGAGCAACACAAACTGGTGAAATAATACTAAAGCTTGCAAAAATCCTATCTGAAATTAATCCTGACACAGTGCTAGTCCAAGGTGATACTAACACTGTTCTTGCAGCCGCTATAACTAGCATAAAATGTAATATCCCTGTGAGTCACGTGGAGGCAGGATTACGTAGCTATGATTGGAGAATGCCAGAAGAGCATAACAGAATTGCAGTTGATCATATCTCAGAATGGTTATTTGCTCCCACCATCAAAGCAAAAAAGACTCTACTTGATGAGAAAGTACACGGAAAAGCCTATGTAACTGGAAACACTTCAATTGATGCGGTAGAGCAAAACATTGCAAACGCACAAAAGAAGAATAAACTTAACGTTCTCAATGGCAAATTCATTCTGGCAACCCTGCATCGAGGGGAGAACGTAGATGACAAAACAACGCTTTATTCAATAATGAAGGCGCTCATGGACTCACCATTGAGAGTTATTCTTCCTGCGCATCCAAGAACTGTGCAAAGATTACGACAGTTCGGTATGCTTGAGAAAATAAAGAGTTCAAAGACAGTCTCATTAATTTCCGCAATAGGCTATTTTGACATGCTTTATCTTTTGAAAAAATGTGATTTTATTGTAACTGACTCTGGGGGTATACAGGAGGAAGCAACTTCACCTAAGATTAGGAAAAAAGTACTAATCACAAGAAAGACAACGGATAGGCCCGAGGGATTAGAAACAGGGCATTCAGAACTCGTAGGTGTTGACACACAAAGTATACTGAGAGCTATAAAGAGAACTGTAGATAACCCAAAGATAGTAGTAAGGTCAAGTCCGTACGGGTCTGGTAATGCATCAGAAAGAATTCTAAATATTCTGAAAGATCGTCTTGGTTAGGATTCAATCCTGTCTAGTCTATACAATCCCTCTATGGCAAATTGGACTGGCCAGATGGGTACCTTATCGAGCAATACAGTGACATCGTCAATTTGTTCATATTCGATTATCCTACTTTTGATACGCTCTTTTGCATACATTATGTTTTTTTGTATACTACTAAATTTTTTGTTTGGATATATCCAGTAAAAACCGCCTGAAAAGTTACCTTCGTTTATCTGATTTTGAGCAAGCCATTGTCCAGCATTCCTTGCTGCTTCAAGATATCTGCGGTCGTCAGTTTTTTCGTACATGAGCGTAAATGCGCACAATGCCTGTCCAGCTGCGGGTGACTGTTGGTGCCAGACACGCTTATTCCCATGATAATAAGTGTAGAAGCCACCGTTAGAATCCTGAACCCTTAACATCCACTGCGCACATTTTTTGTAAGTATCAAAACTGGTATTCACTCCAATATCCTCCAATTCTGCAAGCGGATAGCCCATGAGATTGTAAAGTGGATAGATTGTAAAGTGTGAATATGCAGTAGTGTTATACTTTTGTTTTTGCAAATGATAAAAGAATGGAAAAAAACCTTCATCAGTTTGTGAGCTTATAGCCCATCTAATCGACTCAAAAAGCTCATCTTTTTGCGTAGGGGTGAGCTCAAACTCGTCTTGGAATTTTAAGAGTATGAATGGGATACAGATGGACTCATACGGAAACAGCTTCTGAGATGGTTTACCGGCACTGTAGAATTCGTTAAAACCAATGCATGAATTTCCTTTTTTTACACTATTGCGAAATAACCAATCTTTGATGTGAACAGCACTTTCCTTAAGGCGAGGGTTTTTGGTATGTTTGTATAGCTCACACAACGCGCCTGCACATACTGCGTTTGGATAGGCGTGAAATGTCGGAAAGTACTTGTCTTGGGCAGGATAGTATCTGTCGTAGATTGCTCCTCCTATATTTGGCTCGTTATAATCAATTTGGGCCTTTATGATGCAATCAGCTGCATCATGCGCCAGATTCAAAAAATGTGGTTCTCCATACCATTGATTTAACTTCAACAAAAGATTGATTCCATATCCTGTTATCTCATAAAAAATGAATGGCTCATCAGTCTTTCTTAGCGGCTTGACTGTATTCTGGAATCCAAAAAATCCTCCACGTGCTCTGGTTTTTGAATCGTCAATACACAATGAACTCTGCAGAAATCTAATGCATTTTTCTAATGTGTTCTTAATATCTATCATAGCTGTAAGCCCTTCATACCTATAATATATTAGGTTGGGAAATTCCAAACAAAAATGATGTCAGAAAAATATCGTTACCTTCTCGAACTGATTGAGAGTAAGAGGGCAAAACTAGGTATAATAGGTCTTGGTCAAGTGGGTCTTCCGACAGCACTAAGTTTTGCAGATGCGGGATTTAGCGTAACTGGAAACGATGTAAACAAGAATCTCCTAGATGGCTTAGCTAAAGGTGCAATACCATTTGAGGAAGAAGGGCTAGCAGATCTTTTACATAAATGTCTTCAGAACAATAAATTTCATACAGTAGAGAGGACAGAAGAGCTAATCAGGGAATGTGACGTGATTATTGTCTGCGTTCCAACGCCACTTACAGAGCATGTAAGACCTGACATGTCGTATCTTGAAGACATAATGCAAATTCTTGCAAACAGTTTCCTTGAAGGAAAATTGGTAATAATTGAAAGCTCCATTCCGCCAGGCACATTTGAGGACATGATACTTCCACATCTACAAAAGAAAAACATGTTGGGGGATAATGTATGGGCAGCATTTGTGCCGGAAAGACTTGCTCCTGGAAGCGCCACAAGAGAAATACGCACAACCCCAAGAGTGATAGGATTCCATGATATTGCTTCTGGTCATTTAGCACAATCCTTGTACAAAAAGATGATTAGCGGACAAGTAATAACTACGGATGTAAGGATCGCAGAGATATCAAAACTGGTAGAAAATACATATCGAGACGTAAACGTGGCACTTGCAAACGAGGTGAGCTTGATCTGTGAAATATATGGAATTGACTTTAAGGAGTTACAGACAGTATGTAATTCGCATCCTAGAGTAAACCTTCACAGTGCAGGACCGGGAGTTGGTGGACCATGTCTTCCAAAAGATCCATATCTATTATTGAATCCACATGGAGGCAATACAATCGAATCCAAGATTATACAACATGCCAGAAACGTCAATGATTCTATGCCAAGACGTGTGGTTGATCTGATTGCGTCCGGATTATCATTTCACGGAAAATCACTATCTGATTCAAAAATAGGAATATGGGGAGTTGCGTATAAGGCAAATGTCAGCGACACTAGGTTCAGCCCAGCTAAGATGGTAATCTCAGAGCTGATTCGACAAGGCTCACATGTGATTGTATTTGATCCTTATACGCAGGAAAGCTTCGGGGGTACAAAAGTGTCCGACATGTGGGGTGCTGTAGAAGGAAGTGATGCTCTGGTGATTATCACAGATCATAATACTTTCAGGAACGCAGATCTTGATTCAATCAAGAGCAAGCTTTCTACTCCTGTAGTGGTAGACACCAGAAGAATGTTTGATGGCAATCTGGCACGTTCAATATCGCTTACATATCTTGCAATTGGCTATCCGGGGTTGAGAAAGTGAGTCAAAAGCGCAGTAATCTAAGCTCTATCCGCGGTTCCACGGTATTGGTAACTGGTGGGAACGGCGCAGTGGGATGCAATCTCGTAAGGCGTCTACTTGAGCTATCCTGTAACATTGTGGTATTGGATGACTTTTCACAGAGTAAAAAAGGAAATCTGCCTCTAGATAAAAATATCAAGATTATACGTGGTGATATTGCTGACGAGAAAACCCTCAACAAAACATTCGCTACCAGATACGATTACATCTTCCACCTTGCTGCGCGCTTTGCAAATGAGATGTCCGTTTTGAACCCGATTGAGGATTTGAGGGTAAACATACAAGGAACTCTACAGCTGCTTTTGCACGCCGCAAAACAAAAAACAACAAGATTTTTGTATAGTTCTTCTTCATCCCTTTACGGACCGCAAAAAGAGAACGTCTTTACAGAAACACTACGACCAAATCCTTCGACACCATATGCTGTAAGCAAGCTAGCGGCAGAGTACTATTGTAGTGCAATAAAGAAGACCTGTGGAATTGATTATACAATAGTGCGACTGTCAAACTCTTACGGTCCGTTTGATCCACCAGGAAAATTTCGTAACGTAATTCCAAACTTCTTTATGTCTGCGATGCATAACAAACATCTTACAATCACGGGTACTGGAAGGGAGACACGAGATTTTACATTTGTAGGTGACACAGTACAAGGAATACTTCTAGCTATTACTGAGCCGAAGGCAAAAAATGAAACATTCAATCTTGGTACAGGTAAGGAGACTTCTATATTGTCAATAGCAAAACTGATTATGCGGATCACTGATAGCAAGTCAAAAATTGTTTTCAAACCAATGAGAAGCTTTGATCATATTAAAAGACGCAGAATGGATATCAGAAAAGCAAACAAGATTCTTGGGTACAGACCAACAACATCAATTCAAGATGGATTGAAGATGACATACGAATGGTTTCAAAAACAGCATTATGATTAAACTCCTAGTTATTTGCAACGTGGATCTCACCCAAAAATGGGGAGATTATGTTAGAGTATTTTCACTGATGAACAATTTACGCGACGAAGGAGTAGATGTTTTTGTTCTTATAGTGAGACCAGAATATGCATCTCCCAGAATTAAAAGAACTCAAGAAGATGGGGTGAATGTTATACAAATACACTCACCATTACGCTTTCTTGGGAATAAAAGAATTTCAAGACATATTCGGTACTTATCCTGTTATCCACTAATATCCAAAATTGCTTCTGAATTAATTGAAGAACATGGAATAAGCCATGTCTATTCATACATGCCAGGAACCGGCAGCTCAGGCCCTGCAATGAAAATTAAAGCAAGACACAAAATCAAATTCATTTTGGATCTTGCAGACATGTATTCGATGATTAAACCACAATTGATTGTTAATAAATCATTCAAGGAAGCTGACAAAATCATTGTGATTACCAAATACTTAATGGATGATCTTCTTAAACGCGGAATACCTAAAGAAAAAATATTTCAGATACCTAATGGAGTAGATCTTGTAGTTTTTGATCCTGATAAACATCTGCACACCATTAATAAGATTCGTTACGATCTTGGAGCTGAACAATTAATCGTTTATTCCGGTGCGTTACAGGATCTCAATATGGTTATTGATTCTGCACCGCTTGTAAAAGCAAAATTTCCAAATGTTAAATATCTAATAATAGGAGATCACAGGGATCCATTAAAATCGAAGTCAGTATGGGAGAAAAAAATTCATGAAAAAGGCATATCTGACTGTTTTATCTTTCTTGGTAGAATACAACGGGACAAAATACCGCCATATCTGACGGCAGCAGATGTGTGTATAGACTCCTTTCCAAATGAACCCTATTATGCAGCTGCTCACCCCATAAAACTTCTTGAATATGGGGGGTGCGGTAAGGCGGTTGTTGCGACAAGAATTTCTGAGACAGCCAATATAATAAAACATGGAGAATTTGGACTCTTGGCAGAATCAGGAAATGTAGAAGAGTACGCATCCTACATAATCAAATTACTGAACAATCCTAGTAAAACAAGAGAAATGGGTCGTAATTTTCAAGAATACGTGCAACGTGAGTTTGATTGGAAGATCCTTGCAAAAAAACTAAAGCAAATACTTGAAATCTAGTTTCTCTTTCTTGCTTTTATTACAAGAGTTGTTTTAAGGATGAGGAACGAATCTAGAATCTTTGAGTTCCCACCAATGATTCTAATTTTTTTTCCAAGTATGGATATGATTACATGTAGAGTGACACAATTATTGTCCGCTTTTGTTGACAGGGATATTGTCCTATCTAAATCAATATCTTCTGCCTCTTTTTGTTGAAATATTTTCTGTCATTGTATATGGATGCTGGTGTCTTCCATCCAAGCGTGTGGTTCTTGCTCCAGTGATTGTATCTCCTGTCAAACTTTCTGAGCTCAGCCCTAAAGTGTGACAGTGATGAGAACCTTACCTGTGATACCAGTTCCTGCCAGAGAATGCTGTGGTACCTTTCTATCTTGCCTCTGCCGCGCGGATGGTACGGCCTTCCGTAGACTAGCCTGATGTTGTTTTTGGCAATCTCCTCCCTGAACTCTTTTGCGGTGAACTGCCTTCCATTGTCCAAATAGATCTGACTTGGAACCCTTCCTTTTTTCAGCGCATGATATAACGCGTTGATTGATTCCTTCTTGCTTTTGCTCAGGTATGCCTTGGATATTATGCGGTATCGCGAGCGGTCGTCAGTGAACCCTGTCACATACATCTTTCCCGTGCCTGAGATGCGGAACTGAAACGTGTCGCCCTGCCACATCGAATCCACATTTCTTCTCTGGAAGCATTTTGATGGTTGCGGTTTTGTCTTGGTTCTTACAAGCATCTGATGCCTTTGATGATGCGGTGTACTGTCCTCCAATGGCAGGGAAGATCATACTGGTACTTGATTCGTCTTGCGCCCCAGGACGGATGTCTTTGCTTGAGGCTTACTATCTTTTGTTCAAGATTCTCAGATATGGAGCCAATGCCTTGTTTTGGACCGGGTTTTTGCGGATGTAATGCTTGCGGTCCTTTGATGTCATAGTCACGAGTCCACCGTCTCAGCGTTCTGTCAGATACACCACACATCGTCGCTATCTCCTCGGCGGTTTTGTTTCCTCCAACATAATGCATGACAGCCCTCCAGCCTGGTTTCAAATGTTGATTTTATCATGCCTTGGGGTAATTACAAGGCGTGATAAAGCGGACAATAACCCTGGCACGTTAAGCAGACATTATCTCTGGCACTCTACAACCAGTTTCCTAGCATATGATTGATACACCTGCGGTTTTGTCTTTCCCTCACCAGTTGTAGTATAGGGAATCCAATATGCAAAGAAGCACATCACAACTAGTACTATTGAGAGCATTAATGCAGGACTGGAGTAACATTCGTCATGATCTGGAGGATACTTTCCATCAAGAAGGTTCCTTGATGTGAACTATTTTGTTCAGATTGCAAACCGCAACGATTCCTAGATGAGAAAGCCGGTTGCAGCTGTTCGTGCAAGCAATTATGAAATAAGGCAGATTCTTACCATGAGGTACGAGATACCCCGAGGAGATTGAGGCATGAAAGAATATGTGGAATGTCACAGAGAATCATGTTACACACACAATTTTTAGGGGTAGCCATAGATGGAATCGGCTGTTTATGTATAGTATCAGCCAAGTGGTCCTACCAAGATAACCTACCTCTGGGGATCGTATACGTTGGTTGTTATGATGCATACACTCAGCGGTACTGCAATCTTTCCTGTCCTGCAGGCCATGTCAACTTGTATCCAAACATTCATGCCTTGGATTTTGAGAACCCCACACACATTTCTTGCATCAACATCAATGTCTGATGTAGAGGAATTCTCCCATACATCGTCTGTGCGATATTTTGTTTTTCGCTCACTCCCAGTTTACAAGTCGCCTTTGTACAGGGCGGTAAAACATCTACTCTCAGGTCATAATTGGCATGGACTTGGCTTTACTAGGGAAAAAATTTTGTATAATGACTACAGGGCATTGTAATTTCAACATTCATTTAAAGTCAGAATATTTTTTGTACCAATCCACAGTTTCTGCTAAACCGAATTTTACCGATGTAGGAGGTTTTTTCCCAAAGGTTTGTTCTAACAAGGTAGTATCAGCAACAAAGTTCGATATTTCTCCTGCTCTTTGAGGTTTTTTTTCAATCGACGGATTTTGTTTAAGTAATTCATAAATTATTTTTACTACGTCAATTATTGCTGTTGGCTTACCAGTTCCCATGTTTAATATCTTATTATCAGCCCTACTTGATTTGATAGAATCTTCAAAAAAAGAAACGACGTCTTTTACATAAACAAAATCTCTTGTTTGCATTCCGTCTCCGAAAATGGTAACTGGCTGATTCTTCAAAATCCTTGATATTATATTTGGTATAAGACCATTTAGCTGATGTGGTCCATAAATGTTAAAAAACCTAAAAATTACAAAATTCAGTCCGTATAACTCCTTGTAAATTCGTAGATAGTGTTCAGAAGCTAATTTTGTAACCCCATATGGAGTTGTAGGAAAGGCATCATGAGTTTCAGGTACAGGATTCTTGACAGCTGTACCAATCATTGAAGACGCAGAAGGAAAAAGGATTTTTTTTACATTATTAATTCTACAGGATTCTAAAATATTTAATAATCCAATTATATTGATGTTAGCATTTTCTATTACATCGTTAAAAGAAGATACCAAATTATGAGCTATTAGATCGATGACAATATCAACATCTTTTAGTAGTCGTTTTACTTCATCGAATTTTCGTGCATCTGCCTTTACATAGTTTTTTCCTGTTCCCGAAATATAAGTATCAGAAGATATTACATCAAATTTTTCATCTAAATAATCAACCATGTTTTTACCAACAAATCCTTGGGAACCTAGAATAGCAATTCTCAATTATGAAACTTGATTTGGCATGATAAAAAAATGTTTCTTGATTACGAGGCTGCCTAGAAAACATCCACAATAAACACGAAATCATACACATTATATGACAGTTGTAAGCCAATACGCGGTACAGTAATTCTTTTTCCTTCATGACATCATTGTATGACAAGACCTCGGAGCCAAATCTCCTCTTCATTAGGAAAACCCAGTCTCACACTTGCTTCTCTGAAGATATGTAAAAGTCCTACACTAATTGTCTGTGGTTAGCTGACCACTTTAACACCATGATCCAAAGAGATCTTTTCTCTGAATGGGGCAAATCCGAGCTGCTATCAAAGTGAGCTTCGAGCTCTAATAGATGGATGCATGTTAATTCCGTTCTTCTCAAATGCATCATACGTCTTGAGCCAAAGGTTGCCAGTTGATTCGCATACAGCTATGCACGTGCCGTACTTTTTCACCATGGTACATGCAAACGACTCTGCATCTGCAAGCGTGTTTGGGTATGTTGTTTCTTCAAGTATTGTACCATCATAATCCATAATGCATACTACGCATTTCCTTTTTCCGATGTCAATTGCTATATGCTTCATTTTGTCACCTCCATTTCAATGTGGTTGGCTGTAAGGATCAAACTTGCCAATCCAATGAAGACAAAGGCAATTGCAGAAGCAAGAATAAAGACAGACACACTTGATGCAAGAACACTTGCACATCTGCTAAGAGCAGATCTTGTGGCAGAATGCTACATTGCTCCCCACGATGTCCGAGAGAGTAGGACGCTGTTGAGAGCGAGGACGGATCTTGTACGTGATAGGACCAGAATCAAGAACAGGATACATTCTCTTCTTGACAAATGCGATATCAAATTTGAGCATGACAACATATTTGGTGTGAGCGGAATGCAGCATTTAACAAATCTGAAACTTGCAGGAAGCGACCATCTGACATTGTAGCAGCATACAAGGCTGATGGAATTACTCAATTCAGAAATCAGTATGATCGGACAAAGAATAGCTTGCCAGGCAGCACAAAACGAATCAGTCAGGATTTTGATGAGCATGACCGGCATTGATTACTTTTCTGCAATGGTGATTGCATCCGAGATTGGTGACATACACAGATTTGATACACCGTCAAGACTGGTTTCATGGGCAGGTTTGTGCCCATCAGTACACCAGTCAGGAAGCTCGCTATACATGGGAAGAATGAAGCAGGGAAACAAAAAGGTAAACTGGATACTAACCCAAGCAGCACAAACATCGGCAAGGACTGATGAGAGGATGAAACAATTCTATCAAAGAGTAGTAAGAAGATATAGACACAGTATTGCAATTACACATGTTGCAAATAAGATGATTATCATCATATGGCACATGCTTACAAACAGGACGCTATACAACGAGAGAAAGCAGAATCTCTATGATGCAAAACTTAAGAGGATGCAGAGCGCAGTAAGATAGGCAGTAAAGAGAAGACAGTATGGCTGACACAGACAGACTTTTACATAGATGGGTATGTGATGCAATCAAAACTACGTCTCATCTGTTTTCTGTATCGTCCACGGATGCGATAAATAGGACAATCTTCCCGTTTCCTAACGGGAATAATTGACAGTATATGATGCTGTCGTATCATCTGGTGAACCCATTCTGCATCATATCCCATGTTCAGAACAAATATCCACGGCGTCGTAACAGTTACCATCCATTCCAGCATCTGGGGAAAATGTCTGACGTCGTGAGATATCGGATGGTGTTGAATTACAACAGCGCAGACCAGCTGTGTCTTCATATCAGAACTGGCAGACAGTTTTGTGTATGAACGTCTAATCTGAGCCCTCCATGTGTAGTATAGCGTACAGTGCCTGTCCTCAAATCCTGTTGCGTCTGCTCCTGCAAATATCATTCCAGGCTATATGATTCTGATGAACCTGCCTATTGCCACATGCAGTAAAATGTCGCTCAACTTGGAAGCTGCCTTTTGCAGTGTGGTATAATGTGGAATTGTATTCAGACCAAGCAAGTGTTTATTCCAGTAGATATTTTCAACCATTCAACAAATGACTCGTGGCTTTTTGACTCGTACTGCCTTAGTACAAGCATGAGGATATGCTGATGTACAGTAAAGATGTGGTTCGATCTTGGATTCAAATAAAGAGGAACCCTCATCTTTCTTAGGATCTGGCGCATCACTGCAATGATGCGCTGATATTTGTTTTTCATGGGATGTCATTATACCCTCACTGATCTTGATCTGTTGTGCTTTGTCGCACAATTCAACAAAATCCTGACACACCGATCTAATTGATTCCACCAAAATAGCTTTGGATCAGTGATCTCCTGACCGGTCACATGTATCACTGGAATGAATACAATGAGAAACTAGTCAGGAGAGGTGAGATTCTCATCTCAAAATACATCATCAAATCATGGAATAAAGAATTGCGGTAATGAACAGCAACAAAAGGGGCAGAAAATTACTCTACCCTGATTCCCTTATGAAAATGCTTGGGTATGTCCGGGTTTATTTCGGAGTATCATATCGCCAGACAGAGGGTCTGATCAGGACATACCATACAATACCGACAGTGCCTGACCACACAGTCATCCACAAAAGAATCAACAAACTCAAAATCCATCTGAACAGGCGCCCTGCAGGCAAAATCGAGTTGGTAGTAGATTCCACCGGAATCAAACTGACAAACAGGGGTGACTGGCTGACACAAAAATGGCAAAAGAAAAGAAAGGGATTCCTCAAGATACATGTAGGCGTTGATGTATCCACAAAGCAGGTCCTTGCCGTAAAAATAACAGATGAGCATTCCCATGACTCAAAGCATCTCAAAGGAATAGTAAGAGAATATGCAAGATTTGGCACCATTACAAAATTGCTAGGAGACGGTGCATTTGATTCAAAAGAGATATTCTCGTATCTTGATGAGAAAAATATCACGCCTGCGATTCGGCTCAAAAAATGCCATACCAAACGTAAAGGGGTGCTATGCACCAAAGATTGCCGTACTGGCAAAGTCAGATTATTCCAAATGGGCATCTAGCGTAAGCTATGGTTCCAGATGGATTGTAGAATTGCTGTTCTCCAGCATCAAGAGAATGTTCGGAGAGGAGGTTTGATCCAAGAAAAGGCGCAACATGATACAGGAATTGATGCTGAAAATATCATTATACAACTGGTTTGTGATGGTATAGAATAGTAGGGGAATTACTGGCAAGTATGGAATTATTGGGATTTGTGCGACAAATACGATCTGTTGGTATTGTGTAGACTACAAAACGGTCAAATTCTGATGATTTCTAGGCAGCCGATTACGAGTAAAATAAAAAAATTAGTTAAT